>JBIOXT010000214.1:0-2153 GCA_044869795.1 bacterium
ACGACTACATCGCCGAGGCCCGCATGGCCGCTTGAGAACTCGGCTCAAGTCTCAACCCACTAGCGACCAAGGGTCGCTACGCCGGTTCCGGGACTTCGCCCGGAACCGGTGGCTCCTTCGGGGCAGCGGGGCTCGTGACGGGTCGGCTCTCCCTACGGTCGGCGGGTGGCCGATGACTTCAGTGAGCGGTACGGCGATCTGCTGACCGGCAGCTACGACTGCGTGGACCGGATCGTGCTCAACGCCTACTTCTCGCTGGGTCACAACCCGGGCGGGTTCCGGGTGTGGCGGCGGCGGCTGCACGACGGCTCGGACGAGCAGTTGGACAACGCGCGCCTGATGCGGATGGCCGGCCGGTTCGCCCGCCGGGTGAAGGCCTGGGCGCACGCGAACGGGGTGCCGCTGATCTACTGCAAGGCCGGAGAACGCAAACACGAGATTGCCGAGGAGCCGAGGAGTACCTGGCGACCCATTCGGTGGGCGCCGGGGTGTTGCTGGTGCTGGTCGCCCGGGCGAAGGCGACGATGTGGGATGTGCACCGCTCGGACGCCGGGGTGATCGGCAACATTGAGAAGAAGACCGGGTTCGTCAACCATTTCTCCTTCCACATCATGGACCCCGGGTGGGGGCATCTGACAATCAAGATGTCCGGGCATCCGCCGTTCGGCGCGCAGATCATCCTGAACGGCCACGAGTACGTCGCCTGCCGGGGGCAGGCGGCCGGGATAGGTTTCACCAAGGAGGGCAACTGCTTCACCGCGGTCTCCGACCCCGCGCGCCTGGCTCGGATCGCAGAGACCTTGTCGCATCACGCGGCTGTAGGGCGGCTGAGCCGGCTGTGCGAGCGGTGGATCTACAGCGCGTGCCTGTGCTTCGGGTTGGACTCCGACGAGCAGGCCCGCAGCGGCTTCCGCTGCGGCTTCTCGGTCTATCAGGCCGAGTACAGCCGCAACCTGCTGTTCAGATCCGGCGCCCAGATGGAGCAGGTCTTCGACCGGGTGGTCGACCGGACCCGGTCCCGGCTGGACGTCCCGACGGTGCGGACGCTGTTCGGCGCCAAGACCCGCCCGCACCACGACCGGGCCAGCGGGCCGCCCGAGCTGGCGGTGGTGATCGAGAGACCTCGGCATGACCTGATCTGGTTCAGAGTCAACTTCGGGCTGCTGACCGTGAAGGCCCACACCAAAGGCGAACACGCTGCTGCGTTTCGAGGCGACCGTGCACAACACCAAGGAACTGCGCTGCGGCCGGATCCTGGACAAGTTCCCCGACATCATCGGCCGGCTGGCCGCCATGACCGAACGGTTCACCACCATGCTCGACTGCCTCGACGTCGGCTTCATCACCGACCGGACCCTCGACGAGCTACCGCTGCCCGCGCACATCGGCCGGACCCGGGTCGGTGGCCTCGACCTGAACAAGCCACGCATCCGCGCGGCCCTGGCCGCCGTGCTCGCCCTGACTCCCGCCCCCGACGGGTTCACCGTCGCGGACTTCACCGCCAAGGTCCGCTCGATGACCGGGCAGCCCGACGCCGGCTACACCATCCGCCAGGCCGCGTACGACCTCCGCAAGCTCCGCGGCAAGCAGCTGATCGAAAAGCCCGGCCGATCTCACCGCTACCACACGCCCGCGCGGGCCGCCCGGACCATCACCGCGCTCCTGGCGCTACGCGACCAGGTCATCGCGCCCATCCTCGCCGGCGTCCGCAGCCCACGGATGGGCCGCAAACCCAAGGCCTGGACCCGCATCGACCGCGACCACGAGACCCTCCGCATCCACATGCAAACCCTCTTCCACGACCTCGGCATCCACACCGCTACCGTCCCGGCCGCATAGACAACCTTTTGTCGATCGGAAATCCCCAAGCTCCTAGGGCTTCTGGCGCGACCGCCAGCCGCTGATCGGCGACCTCGCAGACGAGCGCGCCGTCGTGGCGATTGAGGGGCTTCGAACAGGTTCATCGACGGACTGCCGATGAAGCTGGCGACAAACAGGTTCGCGGGCGCGTTGTAAAGCTCCAGCGGAGTGTCTACCTGCTGCAAGACGCCGTGCCGCAGCAGTGCCACCCGGTCGCCCATCGTCATGGCCTCGACCTGGTCGTGTGTCACGTAGACGGTCGTGATGCCGAGCCGGCGCTGCAGGGAGGCGAT
>JBIOXT010000215.1:0-15406 GCA_044869795.1 bacterium
CCGAGATCCATCCGGTGATCACGGCCGTTCGCGGCTGGGGGCTGATGGTCGCTGTTGACCTGGGTCTGGAGGCGGCGCCGGTCGTCGAGGCGTGCCGCGGACGTGGGCTGCTGGTGAATGCGGTGCAGCCGGCGACGCTGCGGCTGGTACCGCCGCTGATCGTCACCCCCGCGGATGTCGACGAGGCCATCGGCATTCTCGACGCCGTCCTGACCTCCGTGGGCGACCGGATGTCGGTGAGGAGCTGAGCATGGAAGCGCCCAAGAAGGTCGTGTTGGCATACAGCGGTGGTCTCGATACCTCCGTGATCATCCCGTGGCTGAAGGAAACCTACGGGTGCGAGGTGGTGGCGGTCATCGTTGATGTCGGGCAGCCCGAGGACTTTCCGTCCATCCGGGGCAAGGCGCTGGCCAGCGGCGCCGACGAGGTCCACGTGCTCGACGTGCGTGAGGAGTTTGTCAGCGATTTCATCTTTCCCGCGCTGCGCGCCAACGCCGTATACGAGGGACAGTACCTGCTAGGCACCGCCCTGGCGCGGCCGCTCATCGCCAAGGCGCAGGTCGAGGTCGCGCTGGCCGAAGGGGCGGATGCGGTCGCCCACGGCTGCACCGGAAAGGGGAACGACCAGGTCCGCTTCGAGCTCGCCTACCAGGCGCTCGCGCCGCAGCTGCGGGTGATCGCGCCGTGGCGCGAGTGGACGCTGGCATCCCGTGACGACGAAATCGAGTACGCGAACGCGCACGGCATTGCGGTGCCCGTCACCAGGGAGAAGCCCTACAGCATCGATCAGAACCTGTGGCACCGCAGCGTGGAAGCGGGTGTGCTGGAGGATCCCTGGCAGGAGCCCCCCGCCGACGTCTACGCGCTCACCGCATCACCCGAGAGCGCGCCTGACCGGCCGGACTACGCGGAGATCGAGTTCGACGGCGGCATCCCCGTCGCCGTGAATGGGGCCACGATGCCGCCGGTGGCCCTCGTGCAGGAGTTGAACCGCCTCGGCGGCATGCACGGGGTCGGGCGGACCGACATGGTTGAGAACCGCCTCGTGGGCATCAAATCCCGCGGGGTCTATGAGACCCCCGGGGGGACGATCCTGCAGGCGGCCCACCGCGGGCTGGAGTCCATCACGCTGGACCGGGACACGCTGCATCACGCGGGGTTGATCGCGCCGCGCTACGCGGAGTTGATCTATTACGGACAGTGGTACTCACCGCTGCGCGTGGCGTTCGATGGGTTCCTGGCCGCAGCGCAGCGCACGGTGACGGGCACCGTCAGGGTGAAGCTCTTCAAAGGGACCTGCGCAGTCGTCGGCCGGCGGTCCCCCTATTCGCTGTACGATCCCGATCTCGCCACGTTCGGCAAAGACCCGGTCTATGACCACAAGGATGCCAGAGGGTTCATCAAGCTCTGGGGGCTGCCGACGCGGACCTTCGCCGGGGTCAATCCCGGGCTGATCCGGAAACAACTGCGGCACCCCGTGAAATGACGGGCTCCGGGGAACCTTCCGAGCATCGCATGTGGGGAGGGCGGTTCACCGAACCGCCCGATCCACGCCTGCAAGAGTTTACCGCCTCGTTTGCGACCGACCGGCGGCTCCTGGAGTGGGACATCATCGCCGGCATCGCCCACGCGTCGATGCTTGGGGAGACCGGGATCATTCCCGACGATGATGCGCGGCGGATCGTCGCGGGTCTGCGGTCCCTCGCCGCCGACGCCCGTGGAGGACGCCTGGCCGTGACCGGGGGGTTCGAAGACGTCCACTCGTTCATCGAAGCGGCGCTGTACGAGCGTGTTGGACCGGCCGCCGGCCGGCTGCACACTGCGCGCAGCCGCAATGATCAGGTCCTGACGGCGTTCCGCCTGTACGTGAAAGAGACAGCCGTCGAGGTGACTGCGGGCATCGCGGCGCTGATGGCGACGGTGCGCGCCCGCGCTGAGCAGACGGCCGAGGTGATCCTGCCGGGATTCACCCACCTCCAGCATGCGCAGCCCGTCCGGCTCGGTCATTACCTCCTGGCGCAGTTTTGGGCGCTCGATCGCGACATCGATCGACTGGCCGACTGCTACCGCCGGGCCGACGTGCTCCCGCTCGGCGCCGGCGCCATCGCCGGCGTCACTCACCGCGTCGACCGCGCGCGGGTTGCCGGGCTGCTGGGGTTCACCAAAGTCGCGGAGAACAGCATCGACGCGGTCTCGGATCGGGATTTCAGTGTCGATCTCGCGGCGGCCCTGGCGATGCTGATGGTGCACCTGTCCCGTTGGGCGAACGACATCGTGCTCTGGGCCACCGACGAGTTTGGATTCGTCCGGCTGGCCGACCGCGTCGCCGCCGGCAGCAGCATCATGCCGCAGAAGAAAAACCCGGATGCTGCGGAGCTGATCCGCGGGCGGAGCGGGAGGTCGGTAGGCGCGCTGGTCGCCCTGCTCACCGTGCTGAAGGGCCTGCCGACCGGTTACAACAGCGACCTGCAGGAAGACAAGGAAATTATCTTCGAAACCGCCGACATCGCGGCGTCATCGGTGCGGGCCATGGCCGTGCTGCTGGACGGGCTGACGTTCGATGAGGCCCGAATGCGCGAAGCCGCCGACCGCGGGCTGCTCACCGCGACCGAGGTGGCCGATTACCTGACCGGCAAGGGGGTTCCCTTTCGCGACGCCCACCGCCTGGCCGGTGAGGTGGTGCAGGTGGCCATCGCGCGGCGAAGCCAGATCCACGACCTGCCCCTCGATGCCTTCCGTCGGGTCAGCCCGCTGTTCGAACCGGATGTCCTCGAGCGCGTCACCGTGGAGGCGGCGGTGGAAGCGAAGGACGTGGAGGGGGGCACCGCCAGGCGCGCCCTGCACGTCCAGCTGGACGCGGCCGGAAAGCGCGAGCGCGAGCGGGCCCAGTGGCTGCAGACGGCGGCCGGCGCGGTGGCGCGCGGCCGCGCGCTGCTGATCGGGCCGTAATGGCGTCGAGCGCCGATCGGACCAGGAAGATTCTGCGCGCCATCGAGCGGGCCCCCATCAAGACGCAGGGGGAATTGGTCGCCGCCCTGCGCCGCGAGGGCGTGGCCGTGACGCAGGCGACGGTCAGCCGCGACATCAAGCGGTTGGGTCTCATCAAGGTCCCCGCGCCGGACGGGATGTATCGGTATGCGCTGCCGGCGGCGGCGCGGTCGGCGCCGTCACCCCGGGCGAAGGAACAGGTTGCCGCCGTGCTGCGCGAGTTTGCCAGGTCGGTCGAGCCGGTGCTGGATCTCGTCTTGGTGAAGACGGTTCCCGGAGGCGCGGCTCCGGTCGCACAGGCGATCGACGATGCCCAGTGGCCCGACATCGCCGGCACGCTGGCCGGCGAGGACACGATCATCATCGTGCCGCGCCGGCGGACTTCTCAGCGCGCGGTCGCCGGCCGCCTGCGCGCGCTGCTCGGCGAATCGTAACCAGTGATTCACGGGTATAATGGACCGCAATGAAGGACTTGCGGGGTATCCGGACGCCCCCCTGGCTGGCGAAGGCGCTGATCGGCGTGGGCAGCTTCGCCGCGCTGACGATCATCCTCGGCGTCCAGCAATTGCCCAGCCGCATCGAGCTGGCGGAAGGCCGGGTGAGCCCGCGGGACCTCGAGGCGCCGCGCACCGTCGACTTCGTCGACATCCTGGCAACGGAGAATCAGCGCCGCGAGGCGGCCGCCAGCGTCCGCCCGGTGGCCCGAGCCTCGTCGGCGGCAACGGAGGCCGCAAGGTCGACCGTCGCGCAGGTCTTTGAGGCGATCCTGCGGGTGCGCACGTCGCCCGGGGCGGAAGAAGATCACCTTGCCGCGTTGAGCCGCGAATCCCCCGTTCCCCTCAGCGACCCCGCCCTCGCCGCCGCGCTGACGCTGGGACGCGCGGAGCTCGCTGCCGCGCGCCAGGTGGCCGCCCAGGTCATCACCCAGGTGATGAAGGAGGGGATCCCCGAAGACGGGCTCGCCCACGCCCAGGAGACCGCCCGCGTCCTGCTGCGAAGCCAACCCCTGCGCGGCCGGGCGCTGACCGTCGCCAGCGCGGCCGTCGCCGGGGCGCTGCGCCCCAATCTGATCACCGATACCCGCGCCACGGAGAGCCTGCGGCGCCGCGCGCGCGAAAGCATCGAACCCGTCATCGTGCGCATCCTCCGCGGCGAGGTGATCGTGCGCCGCGGCGAGGTGATCACGGCGGCGCACATGCAGCGGCTGGCCGCCGTCGGGTTGATCGCGCCGCCGTTCTCATGGTTCCGGCTGGCCGGCATGGGGTTGATCGTCCTGCTGCTGCTGATGGTGACCGCCGTGTACCTCCGTCAGTACCACGAGGACATCTGGGAGCAGGACAAGCTGCTGCTGGCATGGAGTCTGGGCGTCGTGCTCACGCTGGCGCTGGCCCGGATCATGGCGCCGCGATTCAACCCCTACCTCATTCCGGTGGCCGCGGGGACGACGCTGATTGCCGTTCTGCTGCGGCCGCGCGTCGCTCTCTACACGGCCGCCGTGCTGAGCCTCCTCTTCACCGTAACGGGCGGCGGCGACATCCGGCTGGGCCTGGTCGCGTTCATCGGAGCGACCGTGGGCGCGTTCGCGATCAAGCGGATCAGCCACCGCACGGACCTCATCGTCGCCGGCCTGCGGGTCGGCGTGGCCAACGCCCTGGCCATCGCGGCGTTCGGCCTGGCCGACCAACTCCCGGTCTACCCGGAAGTCCTCGGCGACGCGATGTTCGGGTTGGGCAACGGCATCCTCGTCGGGATCATCGCCATCGGCGCGCTGCCGTACCTGGAGCACCTGTTTGGTCTGGTGACCCCGATCAAGCTGCTGGAGCTCAGCAACCCCGGCCACCCGCTGCTACGCCGCCTGCAGATGGAGGCGCCGGGGACCTACCATCACAGCATCATGGTGGCGAATCTGGCGGAGGCGGCGGCGGAGGCTATCGGCGCGGATGCCATCCTGGCCCGGGTGGGCACCTACTACCATGACATCGGGAAGATCAAGCGCCCGGTGTTCTTCATCGAGAACCAGGTCGGGATGGACAACCCGCATGAGAAGATGTCGCCCAACCTGTCGGCGCTCACGGTCATGGCGCACGTCCGCGACGGGCTGGACTATGCGCGGGAGTACAAACTGCCGCAGGCGGTGGCCGACTTCATCCCCCAGCACCACGGCACCAATCTGGTGACGTATTTCTACGCTCAGGCCCTGGAGCGGGGCGACGCCCCCAGCGAAGACGCGTTTCGCTACGAAGGGCCGCGGCCGCGGACGAAGGAGACCGCGATCGTGATGCTGGCCGACGCGGCGGAGGGCGCCGCGCGCGCGATGACGCGCCCGGCCCCGGACCGGATCGAACAGTTGGTGCGGCGGATCATCCGGGAGAAGCTCGAAGACGGACAACTCGACGAGTGCGACCTGACCTTTCACGAGCTGCACGTGATCACCGAAACATTCACCCGGCTGCTGGCCAGCATGTTCCACCCCAGGGTGGAGTATCCCGATCTCGAGCGCGACCTTTCGGGGCGCCGGCGGCCGGCGGCCTCCGTCCGCTGACATCGCTCGATCCTGATGAAGGTCGTGGTCACGAGGAGAATCCAACGCCCCGGGATCGCGCCGCAGCGCCTGCGGCAGATCGTGACCGGAGCGCTGCGGAGGGAGCACGCACCACCGAGCACGGAGGTCAGTGTCGTGCTGGTCGACGATGCGACCATCAGGCGCCTGAACCGGACATACCTGCGAAAGGATCGGGCGACCGACGTGCTGGCGTTTCCGATGCAGGCCGGAACCGTGGAAACGCGGAAACGCGGAAAGGGAGGCCCGACAAGCCGTGACCGACGACTGCTTGGTGAGGTGGTGATTTCGGTCGACCGCGCGCGGTCACAGGCCCGGCGCGCGGGCCATCCCGTCCGGACGGAAGTGGCGCTGCTGGCGGTGCATGGGGTGCTGCATTTGACGGGATACGACGACCACTCCACCGCTCAGGCGGCCCGCATGGATCGCCGCCAGCGCCAGATCCTGCGCACGATGGGCGAGGACGTGCGCGGATGACGGGTCGCAGGGGGCACGCTCAGCGGGGCCTCGCCGCGACATTCACCTACGCGTTTGCCGGACTGCGCTACGCGATCCGCACGCAGCGGACGTTCCGCATCCACCTCATCATCGCGGCCGTCATCGCGCTGCTGGTCTTCGGCCTCGGCCTCAGCCACGCCGACGCGGCCATCGTCATCCTGGCGATGGCGCTGGTCATCGCGGCGGAACTGTTCAACACGGGGATCGAAGCCGTCGTCGACCTGCTGGTCGAGCGGAACCACCATTCCGCGGCGCAGATCGCCAAGGATATCTCCGCGGGATCGGTGTTGACCACGACGGTCGCCGCCGCCGTGGTGGGCGCGCTGGTCCTCGGCCCGCCGCTGGGCAGGGCGCTCGGGTTGCCGGCCCCCTTCGCTGATGCGATCTCGCGGTGGGCGGCGGGGGGCGTGCTGGCCGCCGGGGCCGTCGGCCTGATGCGGCTCCTGGTTGGACAGGCAAGACAGCGTGCCGAAAAGGGACCTGTTTCTCCGCGTCGTACAGTTCCTGGTGACTAATCCCCAGTCTGGTTTCCGACACAGAGCTCGCTAGTCATCTCGAGGAGGTGGGCATCTTGCGAAAGTCGATTGCCTTTGTGCTGGCGATCGCGCTGACCGTCGCCGTCGTGTCCTATACGGTGGTGGCGCAGCCGAGGAGCCGGCTCGACGCCGTGAAAGCCCGCGGCAAGCTCATCTGCGGCGTCTCCGGTGAGACCGCGGGATTCAGCTTCCCCGATCCGGCGTCCGGCAGGATGGTCGGTTTCGACGCCGAGTTCTGCTACGCGGTCGCGGCTTTCATCGACGTGGACTCCGTCGAGTTCACCCGGCTGACCTCGGCCAGCCGCATCCCGGCGGTGGTCTCCGGATCGGTCGACGTCGTCTTCCGGACCACGACCGTCACCATCACGCGCGACGATCAGGTCGATTTCGGCCCGGTGACGTTCTACGACGGCCAGCGCCTGCTCGTGCGGACCGATTCGCGGATCAACGGGCTCGATGATCTCAACGGCGCCAGGATCTGCTCGCAGGCGGGCACCACCAGCGAGCGCAACATTACCGACCAGATGCGGCTGCGCAACTTCCGCTTCCAGCTCATCACCTTCGCCCAGCCCAAAGAGGCCTTTGATGCGCTCGCGGCCGGACGGTGCGACGTCTGGACGACGGATGCCAGCCAGCTGACGGCATTCCGGTCCACGGCTCCCAACCCCGGCGACTTCAAGCTCGTCGGCAGGGAGTTCAGCGATGAGCCGCTGGCCCCGATGTACCAGGAGAACGATTCGACCTGGGCGGCAGTCGTGAACTGGACCGTCTGGGGGATGATCCTGGGGGAGGAGCTGGGTGTCACCACCGCGATTGCCCGCAACCCGGCCCGGCTGAACGAAATGACGGCGCGCGACCCGGTCGTCAAGAACTTCGTGGAGCTGAAAGGCGGGGCCATGCTGCGGGTCCTGCGATTGGTCGGCAACTACGGTGAGGTCTACGATCGCTACTTCGGGCCGCGGCAGCGGACCGCGATCACGCGAAACGGTACCCGCAACGAGTTGGCCAAGACCGGTGGGGCGATGACGAGCCGGCCGTTCCGGCCCTAGCGGTCATCCCATAGATCCGATGTGAACGGCGGGCGCGCGCTCTGCGGCGTGCGCCCGCTTCTTCGTCTGGTGGCGGCGGTGACGTCGACGAATCCTCCATGGTGGCGGGATGCCCGCAAGCAGGCGGCCGCCGCGCAGATCCTCTTTGTGCTGGTGATCGCGGCGGTGCTCTGGAGCGGCTACGTCGCGCTCCAGCACAGCTTCATCCGCCAGAACATCCGGCTTGATTGGAGCTTCTGGCGGCAGCCCGCCGGATTCTACCTCAGCGCGTTGAGCTGGACGGTCGACCCCACCACCTGGAGCCTGAAATCGTATGACCCCACCGACTCCGCCGCGGCGGCGATGGTGGCGGGGCTGTTTAACACGATCAAGGTCGCGGCCCTCGGGATCGTCGTGGCGACGTCATTGGGGTTGATCGTGGGCGTCGCGCGGGTGGCCCGCAACTGGTTGGTGAGCCGGCTGGCGCTGGGGTACGTTGAAGCGCTCCGCAATACCCCGCTGCTGGTCCAGTTGTTCTTCTGGTACTTCGCGGTGTTCTTGCAGCTGCCGAACGGGTCGCTGCAGCAGCCCCCGATCAGGTTCTTCGGGGATTTCATCGTGCTCACGAATTCCGGCCTCGCCTTCGGCGGCCAGGTGGTCCAGCGCTTCGGCCGGCTGGTCGTCGACGGCGGCGTCCAGTTCACGCCCGAGTTCGCGGCCCTGGTCCTGGGGCTGAGCGTCTACACCTCGGCGTTCATCGCCGAGATCATCCGCGGCGGGATCCTGGCGGTGCCGCGGGGCCAGATGGAGTCCGCGCGCAGCCTCGGGTTGACCTACGGCCAGGCGCTGCGGCTGATCATCCTTCCGCAAACGCTGCGGCTGGTGATCCCGCCCCTGGGCAACCAGTTCCTGAACCTGACAAAGAACAGCAGCCTGGCCATCGGCATCGGCTACGCGGAATTCCTGACCGTGGCCAACACGGTGAGCAGCCAGTCCTTCCGCTCTCTCGAGGCGTTTACGTTCGTCACCGTCGGGTACCTGATGCTGTCCTTGACGATCTCGGCGGTCCTAAACTTGGTGCGCGCACGCCTGCGCCTGCCGGGGACGATCGGCTGACCATGGCCGCCCGCCTGCACACCCTCGCCGCGCCGCCGGACCGGCCCTCGCCGCTGCAGTGGCTGCGTCGCAACCTGTTCGACGGGCTGTGGAACTCCGTGCTGACAGTCGTGACCGCGGCGTTCCTCTTCTGGATCGCGGCGGCCGTCGCCGGCTGGGCCCGCGCCGCACACTGGAACGTCATTACCGACAACCTGCGCTTTTGGCTGGTGGGGTTGATGCCGGTGGAGCTGGTGCCGCGGGCGCTGTGGGCGGGCGGGCTCGTCGCGGTGATGCTGGCGCTGACGGTCGCCGGTCGCAGGCTCCGCGTGCCGGTGCGCATCCTGGCCGGCGCGTGGGGCGGCATCGTCGTTGCCGTGCTCTGGATCATGTCCCCGATCCGTCTCGATCAGGTGGGCGGGTTCTACCTGACCATCCTGCTCGCCGTGGTGGCGATCTCGGCGTCGTTCCCGGTGGGCGTCTTGGTGGGCATCGGCCGCGTCAGCCCCCTGCCGGTCGTACGGTACGCGGCGACGGCGTACATCGAGCTGATCCGCGGGATCCCGTTCATCGCCGTGCTGCTGTGGTTTTCGATCTTCGTGAGCCTGGTGTCCGGCGACGCCCTGACGAAGGTGCAGCGGGCGATGATCGCCATGACGATCTTCAGCTCCGCCTACGTCGGGGAGATCATGCGCGCGGGCATCGAGGGCATCCCGCGGGGCCAGGTGGAAGCGGCGCGGGCGGTCGGCCTCTCCGGCGCGCGGACGATGTGGCACATCGTGCTGCCGCAGGCGTTCCGCAACATGATTCCGGCTCTGGTCGGGCAGTTCATCAGTCTGTTCAAGGACACGTCGCTGACCGTGATCATCGGGTTGACCGAACTGGTGGGAACCGGCCGCGCGCTGCTGTCGATTACCAACTACCTGCACGACGTGCGGGAAGTGTACGTGTTCCTGCTGGTGGTATTCTTCATCTGTTCGTACACGCTGTCGTCGGCGAGCCGGCGGCTGGAGAAACGGCTCGGGTTGGGGGAACGCTGATCTGAGGAAGCGGGGAAACATGGAAGCAGGGACGCAAGAGCCGATCATCAAGCTCGAGGACGTCCACAAGTGGTTCGGCCGGCTGCACGTGCTGCGCGGGATCTCCCTGGCGGTGTTCCCCAGCGAGGTCGTCGTCGTGGCGGGGCCGTCGGGATCCGGGAAGTCCACGATGATCCGGTGCATCAACCGGCTGGAGACGCATCAGCAGGGGCGCATCGTCGTCGACGGCATCGAGTTGACCGACGACGTGCGCAACATCGATGCCGTCCGCAGCGAGGTGGGGATGGTCTTCCAGTCATTCAACCTCTTCCCCCACCTCACGGCCCTGCAGAACGTCACGCTGGCGCCGATTCGCGTGCGGAAGTGGGGGAAGACCAAAGCCGAGCGGATCGCCATGGAGCTCTTGGATCGCGTCGGGATCCCGGAGAAGGCCCACGTCTATCCGGCGCAGCTGTCCGGAGGCCAGCAGCAGCGTGTCGCGATCGCGCGGGCGCTGGCGATGCAGCCGAAGATCATGCTCTTCGACGAGCCCACCTCGGCGCTGGATCCGGAGATGATCCAGGAAGTGCTGGACGTGATGAAGAGTCTGGCCAAGGACATGGGGATGACGATGATCGTGGTCACCCACGAGATGGGGTTCGCCCGCGAAGTGGCCGACCGCATCGTGTTCATGGACGAAGGGATCGTCGTCGAGGAAGGCGCCCCCGAACACTTCTTCACCAGCCCCACGCACGAACGGACCAAACTCTTCCTGTCGAAGATTCTGCACTAAGAGGGGTATGTTATAATCGGGAGGCATTTCCCGTAGTCAGTGAGGTGAGTTGTCCCCGTTGGACGCTTCTGGCAGTCCGTGGGAGTTTGCGTTCCTGTTCCTGCTTCTGCTGCTTTCGGCGTTCTTTTCCGGCTCTGAGACGGCGCTGTTTGCGGCCAACCGGCTGCGCATGCGGCAGCGCTCGGAGGAGGGCGACCGGCGCGCCACGCTCGTCGTGCGCCTGCTGGAAGATCCCGGGCGGCTGCTGACCACGCTGCTGGTCGGCAACAACATCGTCAACATCGCCGCCTCGGTGCTGACCACGGCGATTTTCGTGGCATGGTTCGGTACACAGCGCGGAACGGTCTACGCGATCCTCCTGCTGGCGACCGTGCTGCTGGTCGTCGGAGAGATTACGCCGAAGACCTTCGCCGCGAAGTACGCCGACCGGGTGGCGCTGCTCATCGCCGCCCCGATCCGCTGGGTCGGAGCCGCGCTGTACCCGATCATCCGGACGCTCTCGGCGCTCAGCTACGTGCTGGTGCGACCCCTCGGCGGCCGGGTGAACCTGGCATCGCCGCTGGTCACCGAAGACGAGATCCGCCTGCTGATCAAGGTGGGAGAGGAAGAAGGGGTCATCCAGGAAGACGAGCGCGAGATGATCCACTCCATCTTTGAATGGGGCGACACGGTCGCGCGCGAGGTGATGGTGCCGCGCATCGACATCGTGGCCGTCGATGACGCGACGCCGCTGGATCAGGTCCTGCGGCTGGTGCTGGCGGAAGGGCATTCCCGCATTCCCGTCTACCACGAGACTATCGACCAGGTCGTCGGGGTGCTATACGTGAAAGACCTGCTCAGCCATCTCAAGGCCGGCCGGATACAGGTCCAGGCCAAGGAGCTGATGCGTCCGGCGTACTTCATTCCCGAGACCAAACGGCTGGACGAGCTGTTCCGCGAGATGCGCCGCAAGAAAGTGCACATGGCTATCGTGCTGGACGAATACGGCGGCACCGCGGGGCTGGTGACGATCGAGGACCTGCTGGAGGAGATCGTCGGGCCGATCCTCGACGAGTACGATGTGGACGAGGAAAAGCAGATCGAGACCGTCGACGACCGCACCACGCTCGTGAACGGCCGGATGAGCGTGGAGGAGGTCAACGAGCTCCTGGGCCTGGAGCTCCCGGTCGAAGACGTCGACACGATCGGAGGCTTCGTCTACCGTCTGCTGGGCCACATTCCGGTGCAGGGCGAAACGGTCCCCTACGACGGGCTGGATATCGGCGTGGAGCGGGTCGACGGCAACCGCATCACCAAGGTCCGCATCGGCAGGCGCGAACCGACCGAGCAACTCCGACAGGCTTGATGCGCCGCCGCCTGCGCAGGTACTTCATCGCCGGGCTGCTGGTCTTTCTCCCGCTGGCCGTGACGTTTACCGTCCTGGCCTGGCTGTTCACCCTCCTCGACAACTTCCTGGGCAGGCTGATCAGCCTGGTCTTCGGCTACAGCATTCCCGGCGTGGGTCTGGTCGCCACCATCGCCGTGATCTTCCTGATGGGAGCCCTGGTGACCAACGTCCTGGGACGGCGGGTCGTCGAAGCCGTCGATGCCGTCTTCATGCGCATCCCCCTGGCCCGCAGCATCTACTCCGCGACCAAACAAATTTCCGACAGCATCTTCATCAAACGCAAGGGCGCGTTCCAGCGCGCTGTGCTCCTGGAGTGGCCGCGCAAAGGTCTGTACATCATCGGATTCGTCACCGCTGAAGGCGGGGCGGAAGCGTGGATCGGTGGGGCACGGCGGTTCCTCAACGTGTTCATGGTCACGACCCCGAATCCCACCAGTGGGTTCCTGATGTTCGTGCCGGAAGACGAGACAATCCCGCTGCAGATCAGCGTGGAAGATGCGCTCAAGCTCGTGCTCTCCGGCGGCATTGTGGGTCCGATGGAATCCCTCCCGCTGGAGATGGTCCCTTCAGCCACGGTCCCGACGGGAGCCGGCCCGCCCGGCACACCTGGCTCGGCTGGGAGTTCGTCATGACCTCCAGCCTGTCGGCCGCCGACCGCGAGCTGATTGCCGCGGCCGCACGGGCGCGGACCGAGGCGTACGCGCCGTACTCGCGGTTTCGCGTCGGTGCCGCCGTGCGGACGCGGGACGGCCGCGTCTACACAGGCGCGAACATCGAGAACGCCTCGTACGGGCTCTCGCACTGCGCGGAGCGTGTGGCCATCCACAAGGCAGTCTCAGACGGCCATCGCGGGTTGGACACCGTGGCGGTATACGCCGACGGCGGGGCGCCGCCGTGCGGGGCCTGCCGGCAGGTGATGGCCGAGTTCGGCGTGCGGCGTGTCCTCATCGCCTCGCCCAAGGGGCGGATGAAGGTCCGCACGCTCAGACAACTGCTTCCCGACGCCTTCACGCGGGATCGGCTCCTCGGCCGGAAGTGACCGGCTCCGATCGCGATCCCGGGATCCCGCGACCCCGCGATCCCGGCTTCCGGTCGGGATTCGTCGCCCTCATCGGGCGGCCGAACGTCGGCAAGTCCACACTCCTCAACTACCTGGTCGGCCAGAAGGTCGCGATCGTCACGCCCACGCCGCAGACGACGCGCACGCGGCTGCAGGGGATCGTCACCCTGCCGGGCGCCCAACTCATCGTCGTCGATACCCCCGGCATGCACACCGCGACGCACCGGTTCGGGCCGCGGTTGGCCGCCGACGCCCGTGGGGCCGTCGATGACGCCGACGTCGTGCTGTGGATCGTCGATGCCTCTGCTCCATGGACCGGTGATGATGCGCTGGTTGCCGCGGTCCTCACATCCGCGCGTCCGCCTGTTGTCCTGGCGCTCAACAAGATCGACCGCCTTGCCTCCGATCCGCCGCCGGTCCCGCCGCCCGATCCGGCGCTGCCGGCCCTGGCCGGCAGCGTGGCGATCTCCGCGGTCACCGGCGCCGGGGTGGACCGGCTGATCGGGACGCTCGTCGACCTGCTGCCGGAAGGCCCGCAGTATTTCCCTCCGGAGATGGTGACCGATCAACAGGAACGCGTGCTGGTCGGAGAGTTCATCCGCGAACAGGCGATGCTGCTCACGCGCGAGGAAGTCCCCCACGGCATCGCCGTGGACATCGAGGAGTTTGCGCCCCGTGAGGGACAGGATCTGATCTACATCCGCGCCGTGGTGCTGGTCGAACGGGAGAGCCATCGGAAGATCGTGGTGGGCCGCGGTGGGCGTGTGCTCAAAGAGATCGGACGCCGCGCACGGCAGCAGATCGAATCCTTGCTCGGGTCGCGCGTCTACCTGGACCTCTGGGTGAAGGTGGCGAAGGATTGGCGCCCGTAGGAGGCTCTCCTCAACGTGTGCAAGTTATAGGGGACATGGCCGCCGGCGGCACCATTTATCTCAGCCGATTGATCGCCACCCCGATTGTCGACGCCGAGGGGGACCGGCTGGGTGTGCTGGGGGACGTGGCCGTCGATCTGCAGGACGCGCTGCCGAAGGTGACCGGCATCTTGATGCGGGGGGACCGCAGCCGCGTCGCGCTGTTCCCCTGGGATGCGGTCGAGGAGATCGGGCCGCCGGAGGTCCGCCTCCGCGTCCCGCGGCGCCAGCTGCAGCCGCGCCCGCTGCAGCCCGAGGAGCTCCTGCTGGGCGAGATCCTCGACACCCAGGTCGTCGACATCGACGGACTGAAGGTGGTGCGCGTGAACGACTTCCAGTTGTGGCGGGCCAACAGCGACGTCCGGCTGGTGGCCGCCGACGTCGGGACGACGGGATTGCTGCGGCGATTGAGCCTGGACGGGCCGGCCGGCGTCGTGGCGCGAGTGCTCGGCCGCCCGCTCCCCGAACGCCTGATCCCCTGGAAGATGGTGGCCGCGTTCGGCGGGCCGATGACGCCGATCAAGCTCAGCATCTCCCGGGATCGGCTGCGGGAGATCCACCCGGCCGATCTGGCCGAGCTGCTGGAGGATCTGGACCGCGACGAGCGCGTCGAGGTGATGACCGCGCTGGAACACGAAGATGCCGCCGACGCCCTGGCCGAGGCCGAGCCCGACGTCCAGGCCGACGTCATCAAGAGCCTCCCCAGCCATCTCGCCGCGGACATCCTTGATGAAATGGCGCCCGATGACGCCACCGACGTGCTCACCGATCTGCCCCCCGATCGCGCCCAGGAACTGATCGATCTGATGCAGAGCGAGGAAGCCGCCGACGTGCGCGCGCTGTTGAAGTTTCCCGAGGGAACGGCCGGCAGCGTGATGACGACCGAGTTCATCTCGCTGCCGCAGCGGCTGACCGCGGCAGAGACCCTCGAGCGGCTGCGCCGCCTGGCGCCGGTGACGGACGAAGTGTACTACCTCTACGTCGTGACCGATGACGGGCATCTGGTCGGTGTCCTCCCGCTGCGCGGGCTCATCGCCGCGCACCCCGACCAGCGGCTCGAAGAGATCATGACCGCGGATGTCATCGCGGTGACCGTCGATGACGGCGTCGAAGACGTCGCGGCGGCGCTGACCAAGTACGATCTGCTCGCCCTGCCGGTGACCGACGACGGTCATCTGGCCGGCGTCGTCACCGTCGACGACGTGATCGACGTCGTTCTCCGCAAGGGACGCCGGCGCGTGCCGGCGAGGTTCAGAGCTCTGGCGAGACCCCGTACCAGCCGGGCACGATGACGGCGGCGGGATGGCTTCAGCAGCGCTGGCGCCGGCTGGTGTTGTTCCTCGCGGTGATGGGTCCTGGGGTCATCACCGGCAGCGTCGACAACGACGCCAACGGGATCGCGACCTATTCCATCGCCGGCGCCCACTTCGGATACCGCCTGCTGTGGACACTCGTCTTCTCCACCGTGGCCCTGGCCATTGTTCAGGAGATGGTCGCCCGGATGGGGGCGGTGACGGGCAAGGGACTGGCC
>JBIOXT010000216.1:0-4022 GCA_044869795.1 bacterium
CAGTGACTCGAATGTCGGCTACCTTGCTCGATCCTCAATTCCTCCGTAAGCTCGATACGTTGAGTTTGCGTTCGCGCCGTCTCGCGCGCGCGGGCCTGCGGGGGGAGCGACGCAGTCGCACCCTGGGGCGGGGGGTCGAGTTCGCGGACTACCGCAGCTACCAGATCGGCGACGACTACCGGCACATCGATTGGAGTATCTACTCCCGGTTGGATCGTTTGTTCATCAAGCTGTTCAGCGAAGAAGAGGATATCAACGTTCACCTCTTCGTCGATACGAGCGGCTCGATGGCGTGGGGCTCGCCGCGCAAATTGGACTACGCCGCCCGGATTGCCGCTGCGGTGGGCTACATCGGGCTGGTGAACCTCGACCGTGTCGGCGCGGTGGCGTATGCGGCCCGCGTGGAGCGTCAGCTCCCGCCGCAGCGCGGGCGGGGGCACATCTTCCGGTTGTTTGAATTCCTCGCCGGGCTCCCCGCGCCGGCCGAGGGGGCAAGCAGCCTCCGCGGGGCGATGTGGGAGTATGTGCATCAGACCAAGCGGCGGGGTCTCCTGCTCATCATCAGCGATCTCCTCTATCCAGATGGGTACGAAGAGGGGCTCAAGCTAGCCCGGTATCATCACTTTGACCCCTTCGTTATCCACGTCCTCAGCGACGACGAGCTCGAGCCAGCCGTCCGGGGCGACGCACGGCTGGTCGATGGGGAGACGCAGCAGGCGGTGGAGGTCAGTGTGGACGGTCCCGCCCTCGAGGCGTACTCGCGGTCGCGGGATGCCTTCCTAGGCGAGATCGAGGAGTTCTGCCTGCGCCATCAGATCGACTATGTGCGGGCCACGACGACGGTGCCGTTTGAGGACTTGATCCTGCGATACCTGCGTGTGGGGGGCCTGCTCCAATGACTCTGGGGCTCCCGGCCGCGCTGTGGCTCCTCGCCGTGCTGCCGATGATCGTGCTCCTGTACATGTTGCGGGCCCGCCGTCAGGACGTCCCGATCAGTTCCATCCTCCTGTGGCAGCGCGCCCGCCGGGATCTCCTGGCTCACATCCCGGTCCGCCGGCTGGAGCGCAGTCTGCTGCTTCTGTTGCAGCTGCTCACCGCGACGCTGGTGGTGCTGGCGCTGGCGCGGCCGCAGGTGGCGCTGCCGGCTGCCGGTGGTCTGGCCACCGTGCTGGTGATCGATACCTCGGCGAGCATGCAGGCTACCGATGTGATGCCATCGCGGTTTGAGGCCGCCAGGGCGGCGGCCCTGGCCGAAGTCGCACGCAACTCCGGGCAGGTGATGGTTGTGGAGGCCGGGCCGCAGCCGCGCGCCGTCACCGGATTTGTGGACGACCGAACCGCCCGCGACGCACTCTTGCGGCTTCGTCCGACGGACGCCCCTGCGCGGCTGGAGCAGGCGGTGACGATGGCGGTTGCTCAACGCGCCGGCGGCCCCGGCGTGCGGGTCGTGGTGTTTACCGATCGGGGCACGGCGCTCCTGCCCGGCGTGCAATATTTCATCGTGGGACAGACGGGCCGCAACGTCGGTCTCGCTGGAGTGCGGGGGGACCCGACGCCGCAGGGGACCGTGGCCATCGTGCAGGTGCGCAACGCCGGCACGCTGGACGAACGCGTCCCGCTGACTGTTTCGATCGACGACCGGCTGGTGCTCGAACGTATGGTGGAAGTAGCCCCAGGCGCGACGGTTGCCGTCCCGGTGCGTGTCGCAGTATCTCGGGGTGTGCTCCGGGCCCACCTCGCGCCGCATGATCCGCTCGCGGTCGACGACACCGGCTACGCCGTCATCGGTGCACCGCCGCCGCGTGTGCTTGTCGTTGGAGAGCATGACCGCGCACTGAGTGAGGCCCTGTGGGCGGTCGGGGCGTCCGTGCGGCCGGGCGAGACACCCGATGCGCAGACGATTGCCTCTAGCGATGTCGTCGTCCTCAACCGCACACCCCCGTTCGAATTACCCCCAGGAAACTATCTGCTCCTGGGCACAACGGCCGCCAACCTGCCGATCACCGCCGATGGCGCGGTGCGAGCCCCGCAGGTGCTGCGCTGGTCGCAGGCTCACCCCGTGCTGCGTTATGTCGATCTGCATGACCTCACCATTGCTTCGGCGCTGGCGTTGCGGCCGCGGGGCGGTGAGGTGCTTGCCGAGGGCGAGGTTCCGCTGATCTGGGCGTACGACGGGGCGGGCATCCGAGCTATTGTCCTGGGATTTGGCCTGCAGGAATCGGATCTGCCGCTGCAGATCGCGTTTCCGATTCTTCTCCGCAACGCGCTGGCGTGGTTAGTCGGGACCGGCGGCGCGTACGAGGCCGGGGACCCCCTGGTGGTCCCGGCAGGGTCCCAGCTGGAGGCGATGCTCGACGGTCCGGAGGGATCCTCCACAGTGCTGCGAGCGCGCGGCGGCCGGTTCGTGGTCCCAGTACTGGAGCGCGCCGGCCTGTACACGTTGCGATTCGGTGGTCACACACGACGCATTGCGGTCAATCCCGCCCCATCAGAGTTTGAGATCACGCCCATCCACCCTGCGGCGGAGCGCACGTTATCCGGGCCGTCTCAGCGGACGGAGCGCCCGGTTGAACTCGCGCGGGCCCTGCTGGTCGCAGTCCTCGTGCTGCTGCTGCTGGAGTGGGCGCTGTGGCTGCGCGGATTGCCGAGGGCGGGGGTCACGAGATTCCTGGGGTCGCCTCGCCCCCGGCCGTCAATGGCCCGGTTAGGCTGGGCCCCCACGGTCTCTCGACTACGCTCGGGACCTGCGGGGGCGCGGCGATGAACGCTGTAGGATTCGGGACACCCGCCGCGCTGTTTCTCCTCGTGCTCCTCCCGCTGGCCGCGGCGCTGGCCCGCCGCCGGGCGACGCCACGCGGCGCCCTGGCGCTGCGCCTGATGGTCTTCGCGCTCGTCGTCATGGCTCTGGCCTCTCCGTACCTTTCAGCGCGCGGCGGTGATCTGAGCGTGGTGTTTGCCGTTGACCAGTCGGATAGCATTCCCGCCGACCAGCTGCAGACGGCCCAGCAGTTTGTGCGCTCGGCTGCGGCGCAGCGCCGTCCCGATGACCGCGTCGGGCTCGTCACGTTCGGCGCCACCGCCGTCACCGAAGAGTTGCCGAACCGACAACCGCGACTCGCGTTCGCCACGCAGCCAGTAGCCACCGGCACGGATCTCGGGCAGGCGATCCGTGCTGCGCTCGCTGCGCTGCCAGTAGAAGGATCCAGGCGGATTGTCCTGCTGACCGACGGCAACGACAACCGCGGCGGTGTGGCCGACGCCCTGGCGCTCGCCCGCAGTGATGGGGTCGAGGTCTCAGCAGTTCCGCTGGCGGCGGGCCGCGCTGCCGAAGTCCTGGTCGACGATGTGGTGGCACCGCAAGAGGCGCAGGTCGGCGAGCAGTTTGCGGTCAAGGTGGCGGTGATGGCGACGACGGCGGCATCGGTCCGGTTGACGGTCACCGCGGGCAGCACCATCATTGAGCGGCGTACGATCGAGGTCAGCCCGGGTCGTACGATCGTCACCGTCCCGCAGGTCGCCCGCCGTGAGGGCTTGCTCGCGTATGCGGCGTCGATTGTCGCTGATCCCGACGGCACCGACGCGAACAACCGGGCAGAGGCCGTGGTCATGGTGCGCGGGACGCCGGTGGTGTGGTACGTGGCGCGCCAGCCGGGGGTGCTGGCCCGGTTGCTGACCACGCAGGGGATGCGCGTGCGCAGCGTATCACCAGAGGCGCTGCCTGTGGCTGCGGCAGGGATGCGCGAAGCGGCGGCCGTCATTCTCGACGACGTCCCGGCGATCCGCCTGTCGCCGGCGCAGACCGCGGCGCTGCACGACTACGTCGGACGAACGGGCGGTGGGCTGATCGTTGTCGGTGGGCCAAACAGCTACGGCGTGGGCGGCTACGCCGGCACGCCACTCGAGGAAGCGTTACCGGTCTCGATGGATGTGCGGCACCGCCTGGCGATCCCCTCGATGGCGATCATCCTGGTCATCGACACATCGGGCAGCATGGGCGCGTTCGGCACGCAGATCGCAAAAGT
>JBIOXT010000217.1:0-3853 GCA_044869795.1 bacterium
TCTGCGCGTCAATTTCGTCGAACAGCAGGCCAGGGCAGATGCGTCGCCCCAGTCTTGAGTAACCGCCTCGGCTCCGAGCAGAGCGCTTATCTCCGGAGCGCGGCCCACCAGCCTATTCACTGGTATCCATGGAGCGAGGACGCGTTCGCGCGCGCGCGAGCCGAGGACAAACCTATCCTCCTGGACATCGGCGCCGTCTGGTGCCACTGGTGTCACGTACTGGACCACGAGAGTTATGACGACCCCGAAGTCGCGCAGATCATCAACCAGCACTTCATCGCCATCAAAGTCGATCGCGACGAACGGCCGGACATCGACGCGCGCTACCAGGCCGCGGTCGGCGCGATCAGCGGACAGGGCGGCTGGCCGCTGACCGGTTTTCTGACGCCGGAGGGCCGCGTCTTCTTCGGCGGCACGTACTTCCCGCCGCAAGATGCCTTCGGACGCCCCGGATTCAAGCGCGTCCTGCTCAGCGTTGCCCAATACTACCGGGACAACAAAGACGAAGCGACCGGCACCGCCGACCAGCTGTCCCGACAATTGATGGCCGCCGCGGTTCCCGCCGGCGCGCGGGCTCTCGATCCGGCATTGGTGCGCACGGCGGTCGAGAGCATCGGCCGGGCGTTCGACATGGCCAACGGCGGCTTCGGCAACGCGCCGAAGTTTCCGCACCCCGCGGCGATCGAGCTGCTGCTCCGCCGGCACGCCCGCAGCGGCGAAGACTGGCTGTTGGCAATGGTCACCCGGACGCTGGAGAAAATGGGCCGCGGGGGCATCTGCGACCAGATCGGAGGTGGGTTCCACCGGTATTCGACCGATGCCCGGTGGATCGTGCCCCACTTCGAGAAGATGCTCTACGACAACGCCGGCCTGCTGTCGAACTACGCCCGTGCGTTCCAGGCGACGGGCCTGGCATCCCTTCGATCCGTAGGCCTCGGCACGATCGAATTCATGCTGGGGGTGCTGTCCGGACCCGGCGCGGATGGCCTCTTCGGAAGCCAGGACGCCGACGTTGCCCCCGGCGACGACGGCAGCTACTTCACATGGAGCGCCGATGAGGCCCGCGCCGTCCTGCCGGCCGATGAGTTCGATGTCCTCAGCGCGCACTATCACCTGGAAGGACGCGGGGAGATGCCGCACGACCCAACGCGGCACGTCCTCTTCGTGGACAAAGACGCCGACGTGATCGCCTCGACGACGGGCCGGAGCGTGGAAGACGTCGATCGGTTGATCGAGCAGGGACGCCGCAGACTCGCCGCAGCCCGGACCGCTCGGCCCGCGCCGTACGTCGATACGGCGCTGTATGCAAACTGGAACGGCATGGGGATCACCGCTCTGCTCGACGCCTGGATTGCGTTCGGGGAGCGACGCTGTAAGGATGCGGCCGTGCGCAGTCTGGATCGGCTGCTCACGGAGGCGTACGTGCCCGAAACCGGCGTCGGCCACGTCGCAGGCACGGGCAACGGGGTCCGATTGCTGGATGACCAAGCACAGACGGCGAAAGCGGCGCTGGCGGCCTACGAGGCCACCGGCGAGGAACGCTATGCACTCATCGCAAAGGACCTCGCCGATGTCATCCTGCGCGATTTCGCCGACAGCCGCGGTGGCTTCCGCGACATTCCGACGAGGGGGGCAGGGCCTGCGTTGGACACTCCCCAGATACCGACGCAGGACGCGCCGACGCCGTCTGCGAACGCCGTCACCGCGGCCGTGCTGCTGACCCTTGCGCGGATGTTTGACCGCCCCGCGTACCGCGAGGCGGCCACGCGCCTGCTGGAGACGCTCGCCCCGGGTCTCGCCTCGCACGGCCTGTTTGCGTCGTCACTGCTCCTCGCCGTTGACGACGCGCTGTACGAGCCGGCGCACGTCACCATCATCGGCTCCCGCGGGGACAGCCGCACGCAGGCGCTGCATGCAGCCGCGCTGCGGGCCTATCGCCCGGACAAGATGATCTCGATCCACGATGGCGCCGGCAGCGCACTGGCGATGCCCGCGGCGGTACAGGCGATGGTAACGGCCGCCACGGAACCCCGCGCATACGTGTGTGCGGGGATGGCCTGCGCCCCGCCGGTGAGCGATCCGGCCGCGCTGGCGGAAGTCATCGCCACCTTTGGCCGGTGATGTCGTACGTCGGCCTCAAACACCGCCTGGCTGACCTGGCGCTGGCGGCCGCGGCAGATCCACGGTCGGCGAAATGGGCTCCCCTGCTGGCGGCCTACGCCCGTGCCGATGTCGACGGCATGGGGGTGGAATGGCAGCGGCTCAGTGCGGAAGCCGCCGGCCTCGCCGGCACTTTCGGATGGCGGGTCTCAGAAGATCAGCTGGATCGCCTCATGGAGTGGGGGCTGCTGACGCGTGATGACGGACGCGTTCGCCTCCCCCAGAAGTTCAGGGAGCATCGCGCTTACCTCGTCAGACAAAGCGGGCGTCTCCTCGTATTCCTCTCACGCTACCTTGGCCAGACCACGCCGCCATCGGTCGCGATTCCGCCCGTGGTGTGGCAGGGCGTGCTGCTGTTCAACAGCGGTCTGTACTTTGAATGTCATGAATTGCTGGAGGGCGTCTGGAAGACCAGCGTGGAACCGGAGAAGACCTTCCTTCACGGCCTCGTGCAGCTCGCGGCCGCCTTTTATCACTTCGAGAAGACCAACCGGCATGGCGTCCGGACGCTGCTCAGCAAGGCGGCGCGCCGGCTGGAATCGTATCCCTCACCGTACCTAGGGATCGATGTGTCAGACCTGCGGCGCGCGATGGAGAAATGGACCGCATTTCTGGCAACCGAGGAACCCGCCACGGCTCCGCCGATTCCGGTGATTTCGGTCGATGAAACGAGGAACAAGGGAACTCCGCGGGGGTAACGAGACAACGGCGGTAGGTTCGGCGGGGGGCGGAGTTCCCTTGTTACCGAGTGCGTGCCCCGGTTTTCCCTGCGCTAGACCGGTCGCGGGAAGTTTCTGGCCAATCAACCAAATGAGCAGAATCGAATGAACTTCGCGGCAGACTTCGTGACGAAATCGGGTGAGATGGCGCTCGCCATGAACCCGAGCGAAGCGACTGGTCCATGGCGGAGGGGGTGGGATTCGAACCCACGGAGCAGGTTTTGCCCGCTCAACCGCTTAGCAGGCGGCTACCTTCGACCGACTCGGTCACCCCTCCTCGCCGACCTATCGTAGCACATTTCGTTTCCGCGGCCAGACAGGTCTAGAGGTCGGCGGTAATCTGGCGCCACTGCGTAGGCGGGAACACGGTGATCGCGACGACCCGGCCCGCCATCGCACCGATCTTCCCGACCTCGAGGGTCATGCCGAGCGCGTTGTAGATTAGAGCCACTGACCCGGGATCGTCTTCGGTCAAAAACGCCTGGCCGTACGCGGCTTCGACCGCCTGCCGCTCGCTGCCGGCGGTGATCCCCTTGTCCGTCTGGTAGGCGTCCGAGAACTGGACCGTGATCATCACGATCCGGCTCGTCTCGCGATCGGCCACGATGAAGAACGGCCGCAGCGGCCACTGGTAGAGCGTGTACTTCCGCGTCCGGGAGTCGGTCTTGTTGACGAGCGGTCCAAGCAACGGCACCGCGTCGTTGACGTTGGCACCCACCCGGAACGGTCCGATCGATTGGCCGGGCACGATGACCGTATTCGTCTGCGCCTCTCCCGGCGCGGACACCAGCAGCAGAGCAAGCAAGACCGTCGCGGTGATGATTTTCATACGCTCAATCTACCATCGAAGGACCGATGGATGGAAGCGCGTACCAAGAAGAGAGGCTCCGACGCAATTGTCTGCGAGGTGTGCGCATGCGGGTCATGATCTGGGCCGATGTGGAAGGCGTCGCCGGCATCAACATCTGGGAGCA
>JBIOXT010000218.1:0-4879 GCA_044869795.1 bacterium
TTCCAGCCGAAAACCCACCTCGGGCTCACCGACCTCCTCGTCGATGGTCTCCCCGTCGACGAGGCCGTGCAGCGGACATTCGTCGAGAACTTGTGGGTGATCACCAGCGGCACCAAACCGCCGAATCCCGCAGAGCTGCTGGGCAGTCAGAAGATGAAGGCATTGCTGGCCGGCGGCACCGACGGAGCCGACACGATCATCCTCGATGCGCCTCCGATCCTTCCCGTCACTGATGCGGCCATCCTCGCGCCGTCGGTCGACGGTGTGATCCTGGTGATCAACATGTCGAAGACGCCGCGTGAGGCCGCCCGGCATGCGCGCCAGCAGCTGGAGTCCGTCGGCGCCCACGTCCTGGGCGTGGTGATCAACGGGATGCCGGCCCGCAGCCGGGGATACTCGTACTACTATTCGTACTCCTACTCCGGCTACTACGGGGATGACACGCCCGCCGCGGAGCGCGCGGAGGCGTCCCCGGCGAAGTCCAAGTCATAGCGTCGTCTCGCCCGCGCGGTTCGCACACCGATGCCTGACCTCCGTCACCGCATCAGGACCGGCCTGCAGTTCACGCTGTGGAACCGGGTCATCGTCAGCGGCGTCCCTGCTGTCCTGACCCTCCTCGCCGTGCGGCTGGTCCCCACCGTGGAGTTCGGGCTCTATAACGTGCTGCTTGCCCTCAGCGGGATGGTCGGCAAGTTCACGTCGCTGGGATGGCCCGAGGCGATTGCGCGCTACGTCCCCCGGCTCGACGCCGAAGGAGACCGCGACCGCCTGGCAGGGTTTCTGCTCCGCGCGCTGGTCTGGCGGTTCGTGCTCACGGCCGCCGTGGCCGGGGCCATGGTGTTGGGCTTCAACATCCTCGCGCCAATTTTCAAGCTGCAGGGCGCGGAGCGGGCCTTCTGGCTCTTCGCCGCGGCCGTCGTCTTCACCACCCAGAACTTCCTCCTGGTGGCGGCGCTGGAGAGCCTGCTCCTGCAGCGGACGCTGTTCGCGATCGGTATCGTCGTCAGCGTGTACCAGGCCGCCTTCATGGCGATGTTGTACGTGCGGGGTGGCAGCCTGGTCGCGCTGATGGCCCTGGAGCTGACCGGGGACCTGTTGATGTTCCTGCTGGGGGGATTCTTCGTCTTCCGCGCGGTCGGCGACGGGTCCTGGTGGAACGGCGTCCGCCGCAGCAGGGCCTTCGCGAACACGACCGCGTCGCGGTACCGCTGGTACAGCTTCCTCAACGACATCTCCCAGGAGCTGCTCAGTCCGCGCAGCGACTACCTGATGCTCTCCTATCTGGCCTCCGCGGTCCAGGTCGCCGTCTACGCCGTCCCGACGCGGATCATCAAGTTTGTGGAGATGGTGATCCCCGTGGCCCTGCTGAAAGCCCCGCTGGAGTCCGCATTCTACCGCGCCTATGAACGCGATCGCTCGCCCGCGAAGCTCAACGCGATGTACCAGACGCTGACGAAGGTCAACCTGACCGTCGTCGGCCTCATCCTCGCGCTGAGTTTGGTCTTCGCCCCCGCCGCCTTCGTGCGGGCCTTCGGACCGCAGTACGCGCAGTCCGGCGTGATCTTCTCGATTTTCATCGTGGTGATGGCGCTGTACTACTATCCGTTCGGGTTTGTCCTCAAGGCGCTCGAACGCATGGACCTGATCCTCTGGGCGAAGGCGTCGGTGCTGCTGTACTTCGTCCTCGCCGTCTTCTTCGTCCGCTGGTGGGGCGCGCTGGGGATGGCGCTGACCACGACGGCCGCGCTGCTGGCGAAGAACCTGATCGTCTATGCGCTGTCGCGCCGGACCGGGGGCATCAGCATGCCGTGGGCCGCGATCGGCCGCATCGCCGCCAATGTGGCCGCGACGGCGGGACTCCTCCTGGGGCTTCGCGCGGTGCTCGGGCACACCTGGGCGGCGCTGATCACCGGCATCGTGCTCGGCGGGGCCGTGTACTTCCTCCTGACGATGGTCAACTCCGGGTACACCGCCGGCGAGATCGAGCTGTTCTCCGACATGCTGCCGGCGCGGATCAGCGACAACCGGGCCATCCGGACCGTGCTGGACGCGATGAGGACCCGCGCCCGTCCGGGCGCGATCGCGTCGACCCCATGAGCGTCATCGGGAAGCATCCGTCGGCGGGAACCGGCCCCTCAGTGCCGACGCCTCGGCGCCTGCGCCTGATGATCTTCCGCCCGACCTTGGCGGACGGCGGAGCGGACCGGGTCACCGTGACGCTACTGGAACGCCTCGATCCCCGCCGGTTCGACCCGACGCTCGTGCTGATGAAGAGGGAAGGGGCGATGCTGTCGCGGGTCCCGGACACGACGCGCGTGCTGGAGCTCGGCACCCGACGCCTCCGGTCCTCTTGGCAGGCCCTGGCGCGCCTGATCCGCATAGAGCGGCCCGACGTGCTGTTCTCCACGTCATCCGGCGGCAATGTCGTCGTGGCGCTCGCACAGTTGCTGTCTGGTCACCGCTGCCGTCTGGTCCTCTCAGAGCGAACGACTTTTTCGCTGGCGCGCAAGGAACGCATCCCATGGGTCATGCCGATCACAGCGGTGAAACGTTTTCTCTACGGCCGGGCGGACATCGTGATCGCGGTCTCTCGCGGCGTTGCGGACGACCTCGTGCGCACACTGCGCCTGCGGCCGTCGCTGGTGCGGGTTGTCTATAATCCGATCGTCGATGACTCGCTGTATGCACAGGCTGAGGCCCCGCTCGCGCATCCCTGGTTCGAGGATGGCGCTCCGGTCGTGCTCGCCGCGGGCCGGCTCATCACGCAAAAGGATTACCCTACACTGCTCGCCGCCTTTCATCAGGTACGGGAAGAGCGACCGGCCAGGCTGATCATCCTGGGGGAGGGAATCCTGCGCCCAGTTTTGGAGGACAAGATCAGGACGCTCGGCCTCTCAGACGACGTGCACTTGCCCGGCTACGTCGACAACCCGTTTTCGTTCATGAAGCGCTGCACGGTATTCGTCCTGTCGTCAAAGTTCGAAGGCCTGCCCGGCGTTCTCATTCAAGCCATGGCCTGCGGCGCGCCGGTGGTGTCCACCGACTGTCCGTCGGGGCCCGCGGAGATCGTCGAGTCCGGCCGCAGCGGGTTGCTGGTTCCCGTCGGGGACGTGGACGGGCTCGCACGTGCGATGGGGAAGTTGTTGGCCGATCCGGGGTTGCGCGCCGCGCTGGCCGAAGCCGGCCGGCGGCGAGCGCGAGACTTTGACGTGCCGGCGATGGTGGGTCAATACGAAGCGGCGCTGGCCGGCGAGGTACCGTCGTGGCGGTGACCCCGCTGCGCGTCGGTCTGCTCGGGTGCGGGCACATTGCCGACACGCACGTGCGCTCCTGGCGCCGCTCCAACCTGGCGACCATCGACGCGGTGTTCGACGTCAACGCCGACGCCGCGGCCGCCTTCGCCGCCCGCTTCCGCATCCCGCGGGTCTGCGCGAGCATCGAGGACCTGCTCGCCGCCGTGGATGTGGCCGATGACTGCTCGCCGCCGGCGGCCCACCTGCGCAACGCGCTCGCCGCGTTCGGGATGGGGCGGGACTACCTGGTCGAAAAGCCCATCGTGCTGGCGATGGCCGACCTCGAGACCATCCTCTCGGCGCAGCGTGCGTCGGGGCGGCGGCTGTGCGTGGTGCACAACCTGAAGTTCAACCGCGGCGTCGAAGCGGCGCGGCGCTGGGTGGGGGCAGGGCGGATCGGGTCGGTGGTGTCCCTGGAGCGCTACTTCCTGACCCACCCGTCAGCCGACCGCATGCTGCGGATGCCCAACCATTGGTCGCTGCGGCTGCCCGGCGGGCGGTGGATGGAGACGCTGCCCCATGAGCTCTACCTCACGCATGAGTTTGTCGGCGCCCTGGACCTGGCGCACGTCGTGCCGGTCCGGGCGGGGTCGCTGCCGGCGGGGCCCACGGCCGATGAGGTCAGCGTGACGCTCCGCGGCGATTCCGCCATTGCCACGTTCCACTATTCGGCGCGATGCCGCAGCAATGTTCGCCTGCTCGTGCTCAACGGCACCGATGGCACCGTGCGCGTGGATATCCTCGCCGGCGCGGCGGTCCTGCTGCCCCCGCGCACCGGCCGGTGGGTGCGCGGGCTGGGCGCAGACGCGCTCGACGCGCTGACGACGATGGCCCGCGTGCTGCCGGACCGTGCGGGGGCGCTGCGGGACCGCATCGACGGCCGGACGCCTCACGCCGCGCTGATCGAGGCCTTTGCGCGCTCGCTGCGGGACGGCGGACCGTCCCCCGTTTCCGTGGAAGAAATTGCCTACGTGGTGCGGATGAGCGACGAGGTGGGACGGATGATCACGGCCGTCGAGGGCGCCGCGGTGTGAGGCGCGTCGACGTCGTCATCACGAATCCCCGGCATCACCTGGCGATGTTCGGTCCGGTGATCAGGCGGCTCGTCGCGGCGCACCGCCTGGCCGTGCGGGTCGTTTCGCTCTGCGAGCTGCGGGGCTACCGCACGCCCATCGGCGAGGTCACGAGCCTGGGCGCGTCGTGCCTGCCGATCGTCGCCGTACGCCTGGCAAAGGAATCGAGCGGTGTCCAGCAGGTCCGGCAGAGGAGCGGGGGAGCGATGCGCCGGGCATTGCAGTCGCTGACCTGGAACGCGCTTGTGCGCTGGAACGCCGTCGCCGGCGCGGCGCCGTACCTCGCGGTCCTGCCGAACGATACGGCATTCCCGTACAACCGGATCGTCGCGCGGCTGGCCGCCGCGGGCATCCCCTTTGTCCTCCTCCAGGAAGGAATCCGGTTCGAACTGCCCGCAGCCCGCGAGGGCGCCAGGTATGGCCAGGGCGGCGCCCAGGCCGTCGGCGCATGGGGACCGAGCAGCGCCAGGTATTTCGAGGACGTCGGTGTGCCGGCGGAGCGGATTCACGTCG
>JBIOXT010000219.1:0-5091 GCA_044869795.1 bacterium
CGCGTCCGGCGGCGGCGCAGGAGGAGCCTATCGTCGTCGAAGCCGATCAGATCGTCTACGATCAGGCGCTGCAGCGCATCGAGGCCATCGGTCACGTCAGGATCCGCCACCGCGGCGTTACCGTCCAGGCCGATCGGGCGGTGGTGGATCTGCGTGAGCAGCGGCTGCAGGCGACCGGGAATCCCGTCATCCTCACCGACGAGAAGGGCCGCATGCTCCGCGGCCAGTCCCTGACCTACGACTTCCGGGCGGAGCGCGCCGAGCTCACCCCGGCTGAGACCAGCGTGAATGGCACGCACGTCAGCGGGGCGCGCCTGCAGGCTGAGCCCTCCCGCATCCTCGTCGAGGGCACGACCTTTACGACCTGCAACCCCGACCACCCCGCGTACCGCGTCACCGCCGCGCAGGTCGAGATCTTTCCCGGCGATCACCTCACCGCGCGTCAGGCCTCGCTGTGGCTGGGATCAGTGCGGCTGTTCACGCTGCCGCAGCTGACCGTCTCCCTCCGCTCCGCCGAAGGCACCGCGCGGAGTTTCCCGCGGGCCGGCTACAGTCCGGGGGAGGGGCTCTGGGTCGAGTATGGCCCGGACGTCCCGATCGGCCGGGGGACCGGGCGGATCTACGGCCGGCTGGGCACGCTGTCCGTGCAGGGAGGCGCGGAGCTGCTGAAGTACCCGCTGGGGTCATCGGGTGCTTCGGTGTCGGCACTGCTGCTGGCAGGGTGGTTGCGAAATTCCTGGAGCACGCCGTTGATTTCCCGCATTCAATATCGGGTGGCCCTCGACGTGCCGCAGATCACCCTGGCGCCGAACCTCACCTGGCAGGGTGCGCTGTCCTGGCAGCAGGCGTTCTATGGAACGGGTGGACGCCAGTCGATCGGGCGCGCCGAAAGCGTGTTGGCGTACCACCTTGACCCCAACTCGACGCTGCGCCTGCGCACGGCGCTCACGTTCGTCAACGGGCGATCGCCGTTCCGCTTCGAGAATGTCCTGGCCCGGCAGCGGCCGTACCGCGTGGAGGCGGAGTACTCCCATCGCAGTGACCGCGTCGGCGGAGTCCAGGACAGCTGGCGGGCGGGGGTCATCTTCCACCTGCGGAACGGTACGACGTCGCTGGGGGGGGAGTATGGACGCCGGGTCGCGGACCGCTACCACTGGAGCATCGGCGCGCAGTACAACCTCGTCACGCGCGTGGTGCGGCTGTCGACCGACAGCGGCTTCGCTATCACGCCCCATACCTACTTCACCGTTCAGGCGGACTACAACATCGCCACGGCGCGCTTCAAGCGATTGGACCTCCTGGTGGAGAGCCGCATCTGCGACTGCATCAGTGTGGGCGCGCGCTACCGGGTGATCCAGCGGGAGTTCTGGCTGGAAGTCGGACTCATCCCGCCCCCTCCTACACCGCCCCCGCCGCCGCCTCCGGCTCCTCCCGCACCTCCGCCTCCATGAACCCGGCAATCTTTCGGGAATACGACATCCGCGGGCTCGCCGGCCGCGAGCTGACCGCATCGACCGCGGCCGCGATCGCCCGCGCTTACGCCGTATTCCTGCGCCGGGCGGAGGTATCGGAGGTGATCGTGGGACGCGACAACCGCGAGAGTTCGCCGGCCCTGCGCGACGCGGTGGCGGACGCGTTGGTGGCATCGGGATGCCGGGTCACCGACATCGGCGTCGTGATCACCCCGGTGTTCTACTTCGCCCGCGTGCACTGGGGGGTCGACGGCGGGGTGATGATCACCGCCAGCCACAACCCTCCCCAGTTCAACGGGTTCAAGCTCGCCCACGGCTTCGCGACGCTGTTCGGGGAGCAGATCCAGCAGATCTACCGCCTCGCCTCCGACGCCGCGGCCGTCGCTGGATCCGGCAGCGTCGCGGGCCGCGACATCGTCCCTGCCTATCTGGCGATGCTGCGGGACAAGATCACGCTGGGACCGCGGCGGCTGCGGGTGGTCGTGGACTGCGGCAATGGGACCGCCGGGCTGGTCGCCCCGCAGGCCCTCGCCCAGTTGGGCTGCGACGTCATCCCCCTGTACTGCGACCCCGATCCGACCTTCCCGCACCACCACCCCGACCCCGTCGATCCGGAAAACCTCCGCGACCTGATCGCGGCGGTCCGCGAGCAGGGGGCCGATGCCGGGCTCGCGTTTGACGGCGACGGCGATCGGATCGGCGTGGTCGACGATCGCGGCACGATCCTGTGGGGCGACATCCTGATGATCCTGTTCTGGCGGGAGATCCTGCCCAAACATCCCGGCACCGTCGGCATCGTCGAGGTGAAGTGCTCGCAGGCACTCTACGATGAAATCGCGCGATTGGGTGGCCGGCCGATCTTCTACCGCACGGGGCACTCGCTGATCAAGGCCAAGATGAAGGACGTGGGCGCCGTCTTCACCGGCGAGATGTCCGGCCACATGTTCTTTGCGGATGAGTACTTCGGCTACGATGACGCGGTCTACGCGGCCGCCAGATTGCTGCGCATCCTGTCGAGGACCGACCGGCCCCTGTCGGCGCTGACCGCGGATATCCCGAAGTACTATGCGACCCCCGAGATCCGGGTGGACTGCGCCGACGAGGTGAAATTCGCCGTGGTGCAGCGCATCAGCGAGGAGTTCTCCCGGACGCACGACGTGATCGACGTCGACGGCGCGCGGGTGCTATTTCCGGACGGCTGGGGTCTGATCCGGGCCAGCAACACGCAGCCCGCGCTGGTCCTCCGTGCCGAGGGCAAGACGCCCGACGCGCTCGAGCGCATCAAACGGGTGCTGGAGAATTCCCTGCGGGCCGAACCCTCGGTGGGACCGATCCAATGGTAACGGGCCTGTTCCCCTTGCAGGTCGGGTACATTCACGATAAGGTGAAGTGCTGTGAAGCCTCCGCCTGATCTCCGCTCCCCCGATGCGGCCGGGGTGGCCACGGCGCCCTCGCGCTCGGAACTCGGGACCCGCTGGTATCCGCCTGTCAAACGCCTCTTCGACGTCACCGCCGCGGTTCTTGGTCTGATCGTTTGCGGTCCGATCATGCTGGCGATCGCCATCGCCATCCGGCTCGACTCCCCGGGCCCCGTGCTGTTCAGGCAGCGCCGCGTCGGGTTGGGGGGCCGGCACTTTACCCTGTTCAAGTTTCGCACGATGGCCGTCGGCACGCCGGAAGTCGCGTCCGAGGACATGAACGAGGATGATCGCCGCCGGTACACGACCAGGGTCGGCGCGCGGTTGCGCAAATGGACCCTCGACGAACTGCCCCAGCTGATCAACGTGCTGAGCGGGGACATGAGCGTGGTCGGGCCGCGGCCGGCCCTGTACAACCAGTACGATCTCATTGCGATGCGTCAAGCCGTCGGGGTCGACCGCGTCCGTCCCGGCATGACCGGCCTGGCGATCGTGAAGGGCGGGTTTACCCTCTCGCTTGAGGAGAAGGTGAGCTACGACGAGGCGTACGTGCGCAGGATGTCGCCGCTGCTGGATCTGCGCTGCATCTTCAAGAGTTTGCGGCGGGTGACGAAGGCCGGGATGGGAGGCCATCGGCGGTGAGGGCAATCATCCCCGTCGCCGGCATGGGCACAAGGCTCCGGCCGCACACCCACACCCAGCCCAAGGCCCTGATGCACGTCGCCGGCAAACCCATCCTTGCCCACATTGTTGACGAGCTTCTGGGTGTCGGCGTGGACGAAGTCGTGTTCGTGGTCGGCTACCTCGGTGAGAAGATCGAGGGCTACGTCCGGGAGCGATACGGACGCGGGCTGCGGACGTACTTCGTTCCTCAAGGCGAGCCGTTGGGAAACGGGCACGCCGTCTATGTGGCTCGGGAGTACCTCGATGATGCGGCGGCGTTGATCATTTTCGGCGACACGATCGTCCGCGGCGATCTGGGAGGGATGGTTCGGGGGCGCGAGTCGGCGGTGGGGGTCAAGGAGGTCGACGATCCCCGCCGGCTGGGCGTCGTGGAACTCGACAACGACGGATACGTTCGCCGCCTGGTGGAGAAGCCGTCCGAGCCCCCGTCGAACCTGGCGGTGATCGGAGCATATTTCATGAAACGCGGCCGCCCGCTTGCGACCGCCCTGGCGCAGCTCGTTGACGAAGACCGGCGATCCCGCGGGGAGTTTTGGCTCGCCGATGCATTACAGTTGATGATCGATCGGGGTGAACGGATGGGCGTGTTTCCGATCGAGCATTGGTACGACTGCGGCACCGCGGAAGCACTGCTCGAGGCGAACCGTGCGCTGCTGGACGCTGCGCCGCCGCCCGGATGGACTGACGGAGCGATCGTCCTCTCCCCCTCGTTCGTCAATCCATCCGCCACGCTGCAGGGATCGGTGATCGGCCCGTACGTGTCGATCGCCGAGGGGGCCCGTGTGACGAACTCGGTGATCCGCGATTCGATCGTCAACGCCAACGCCGTGGTCGAGGGCGCCCTGCTCGAGCATTCACTCGTCGGCGAGCATGCGGTCGTCAGGGGCCGCCCGGGCCGGATCAATGTGGGTGACTCCTCGGAGCTGGAGCTGACGTAGAGCTCGATCGCGGTACGGAACCCACTCCGGGCCTCGCTGCGTATGACAACACGATGAGACTCCTGTGCTGTGTACTCCTCATGGCGGTGATCCTCACGCCGCTGTTTCCGATGACTGCGCGGTCCGCGCCGCCGGCAGGAGGACCGACCGTCAGCGTTGCGAGCTATGGGGCGAAGGGCGACGGAGTCGCCGACGACGCTGCGGCCATCCAGCGGGCGATTGACGCCGTCGCGGCCGCAGGTGGGGGCACGGTGACCATCCCCCCGGGAACGTACCGTGTGGTCTCACCGGTCAAGGGGGATCCATGGTACCCGATTGTCTTGCGGCTTCGTTCGAACGTAGCCGTTGTCGGCAGCGGAGAGGCGTCCATGATCAGGCTGGATGTCGTGCCCGAAAATCAGGACACGGTCTGGATCTTCGCGACCTGCGACCCGCGGCAATCCCGGTGTGACGGGGCGACCCGGAACGTCAGGCTCGAAAGTATTGCCGTCAACGGCAGCCGGGCCAGTCAACCCCGGAAGGCCGGCCGTGAAAGTGAGCACATGCATGGCGTGATGCTGGTCTCAGCGTCGGATGTCC
>JBIOXT010000220.1:0-6159 GCA_044869795.1 bacterium
CGCGATCATGGCGCTCGAGCAGGGGAGGCTTCTGATGGCTCCCCTGTTCCATTGCCGGGGGAGATTGATAGAATGAAGTCAACCGCACCGGCCGGAGGCGAGCGTTCTATGGCAGTGGATTTCAAAGCAGGTCTGAAGGACGTCGTCGCCGTCAACTCGGCGATCTCCACGGTCGATGGTGCCACCGGCGAGCTGACCTACCGCGGCTACGAGATCGCTGACCTTGCCGCACACGCGACCTACGAAGAAGTCGTCTACCTACTCTGGTACGGCGAGCTGCCCACGGCCCGGCAACTGGAGGACTTCACCACCAAGCTCTCTGCCGCGCGGGCGCCGGCCGACGGTGTGCTGGCGTCGATGCGGATGTACCCGCGAACCGCCCATCCGCTGGAGGCGCTGCGGACGGCCGTCTCGGTCGCGGGGATGTACGACCCCGACGCGCACTCCAACGCCGGCGACGCGAACCTCCGCAAGGCCATCCGGCTCACAGCACAGATCCCGGTGATGGTGGCCGCCTGGCACCGTCTGAATCGCGGCGAAAACCCGATTGCGCCGCGGACCGGCGTCTCGACCGCCGAGGACTTCCTCTTCATGCTCTTTGGCCGGCAGCCGTCGGCGGTCGCGACGCAGACGATGGACATGGTGTTCCTCCTCCACGCGGATCATGAGATCAATGCCTCCACGTTCGCGGCGCGGGTCGTGGTGGCCACGTTCAGCGATCTGCACTCCGCGATCGTTGCTGCGATCGGCGCGCTGAAGGGGCCTCGCCACGGCGGCGCCAACGAAGACGTGCTGGCGATGCTGCTGGAGATCGGTGAACCGGGGAAGGCGCGATCGTTCATCCAGCGCAAGCTCGATGAGCGGGCGCGGATGAGCAAGGAAGAGCGGGCGATGCCGGAAAACCGCATTCCCGGTTTCGGGCACCCGGTCTACAAGGTGGACGATCCGCGGGCCGGTGTGCTGCGGGAGAGGGCACAGCAGCTCAGCGCCGAGGCCGGCACGTCAAAGGTGTTCGACACGGCGGTGCAGGTCTATGAGACGATGCACCGCGAAACCGACTTTCCCGTCAACGTCGATTTCTTCTCCGCCGTCGTCTACCACGCGCTGGGCATCCCGATCGACCTCTGCACCTCGATCTTTGCCTGCGCCCGCATCCCGGGATGGTGTGCGCACGCGATGGAACAGTACCACGACAAGCTGATCCGCCCCCGCGCCCAGTACGTCGGCCCCGCAAAGCGCACGGTCGTGGAACTGGCCCGGCGCTAGCCGTTTTCGGAACCAAAGGAGATTGTTCCGCGTATCCCGAACAGGACGCTGGATTCCCACGGGAGATTCCAAATCCGCGCTCCACACCTCTAAGGGGGGACATACGTGAGGAGATTCATGAAGGGAGCAGTCCTCGCCCTGGGCCTCGCTGTGGCGCTGACGACGCTCGTGCTGCAGCCGGCGCCGGTGACGGGGCAGACGCGGCTGGTCATGGCGTTCGTGCCGTCCCAGCAGACGGACGTCGTGCTGACCAGCGGGCAGATCCTGGCCCGCATGCTGAGCGTGGCACTGGGCATTCCGGTCGAGGCGTTCGTGGCCACCAGCTACAGCGCCACGATCGAGGCGATGTGTTCGGGCCGGGCGGATATCGGCGCGCTGAACCCGTTTGGCTACGTCCTGGCGCACGAGAAGTGCGGCGTCGAGGTCTCGGCGATCTCGGTGCGGTTCGGCCTGCCGTACTACCGCGGGCAGTTCAGCGCCCGCGCCGACGCCAACATCAACAAGATTGAGGACCTGAAGGGCAAGCGGTTTGCGTTCGTCGATCCGGCCTCGACTTCCGGGTATCTGTTCCCGGCGGCGCAGCTGAAGAAGCTGGGCTACGATCCCGACAAGTTCTTCTCGCAGACCGTGTTCGCGGGATCGCACCCAAACGTGATCCTGGCCATCTACCGCGGGCAGGTCGACGGTGGGGCGTCGTTTGAGGACGCCCGCACGAATATCCAGGCCCAGTTCCCCGACGTGATGCAGAAGGTCAAGGTGATCGGGTACACCAACCCGGTGCCCAACGATACCTGGAGCGTGAGCCCCCGGCTGAGCGTGGAGATGCGGGCGAAGATCAAGGACCGCCTGCTGCGGATCGCCAAGACCGCGGAAGGCCAGGCCGCGCTGCGCGCGCTGTACAGCATCGAGGGACTGACCGACACCGTGACACTGACCGATGAGCAGGCCCGGGCCCTGGGGATCCGGTTCAGCGGGGACATCGCCGAGCGCATCGTGCGCGGAGGCGGCAAGGTGACGATCCCGATCGGCGACTGGTACTTCCAGCCGATCCGCGACGCGGCGCTGTACCTGGGGATCAACCTGCAGCAGCTCGCGCGCTAGCTCAGCGGACGACCGCTCGTTGCCGTTTAGCCAAGACGGAGGAGGGAACTCCCTCCTCCGTCTTTTGGTACGCGGAGCAAGTCGAACGCCGAAGGCGGTAGACGGACGGCGGCGAAAACCATGGGCAGCATGAGCGGCGCCGCCCTGCGCATCGAACACCTCAACAAGATCTACCCCGACGGCACCCACGCCCTCAAGGACCTCACGTTTGAGGTCGCCGCCGGCGAGTTCCTCATCATCATCGGCTTGTCGGGGTCCGGGAAGTCCACGTTGATGCGCTGCATCAACCGGCTCATCGAGCCGTCCTCGGGCACGATCTACTTCGACGACATCGACGTCACCGCGCTCTCCCATGCCGACCTGCGGAGGCTGCGCCGCCACATCGGGATGATCTTCCAGCAGTTCAACCTGGTGAAGCGGTCATCGGTGCTCACCAACGTCCTCTCCGGCCGGCTGGGCTACCTGGCACCGATGTGGTCGCTGATGAACTACTTCCCGCGCGACGATCTCAACCGGGCGACGGCCAGCCTGCAGCGCGTCGGCATTCCGGAGAAAGCCCGCGCCCGCGCCGATCAGCTCTCGGGCGGCCAGCAGCAGCGGGTCGGCATCGCCCGGGCGCTGATGCAAGAGCCCCGGCTGATGCTGGCCGATGAGCCGGTAGCCAGTCTCGACCCGGCGACCTCGCACTCGGTCCTCAGGTACGTCGAAGAGCTCAACAAGCAGGAAGGGATCACGGTGATGTGCAGCCTGCACTTCCTCAGCCTGGCGCGTCGGTACGGGACCCGGATCATCGCGCTGAAGGCGGGTGAGCTCGTGTTCGACGGGCTGCCCGCCGACATCGACGAGCGGAGATTCAAGGAGATCTACGGCGAGGAGGCGGTAGAGGTGGAGATCGCGTGAAGACGGAGGTCCTGCCCGCACGGCCGCCGGCAGCGACGCAGCCGCGGCCCTGGTTCACGAGCGGCCGCTTCCTGCTCCTGCTGGCCGCCCTGGCCGTCATCTATGGCTACGGCTGGCAGGTCACGCACATCCGGTTGGGCGAGCTGATCCCCGGCTGGAAGTTCGTGAAGCCGTTTGTCAGCGACCTCTTGCGCCCGGAGGTGCTCACGCGCGACACCACGACCGAGAAGGTCGAACTGGGGATGTCCGTCGATCCCGCGGTCGCCCCGGAGCGGCTGCCTTCGAGCGCGTCGGGTCCCCGGCTGACGGTCTCCAGCCAGATCGCCCGCGTCGGGTCGCAGGTTACCGTCAGCGGCAGCGGCTTTCGTCCGAACACATCGGGCAGGCTGATGTGGCTGAACCGCATCGGTAATCCGGTGCAGGTGGCGACGGTCACCACCGATGCGAACGGCGCGTTTACGGCGACCTTTACCGTGCCCGAGGTCTTTCAGGGTCCGGCGGGGACGAGCGCGCAGGGAGCCCGCCAGCGCCTGAGCGCCGAGTTCACGTGGGAGGTCGGCGGGCTGAAACCGAGCAAGACGCTGCTGCTGGTGCTGGAGAAGGTCGTCGAAACGATCTTCCTCGCGCTGATGGGCACGACGTTCGCGATCCTCATCGCGGTGCCGCTGTCGTTTCTCGGCGCCAAGAATCTGATGGCCAAGAACCCCGCGGGGACAGCCATCTACTACGTGGTGCGCATGTTCTTCAACATCATGCGGTCGATCGAGCCGCTGATCCTGGCCATCGTCTTCACGGTCTGGGTCGGCCTGGGCCCCTTCGCCGGCGTGATGGCGCTCGGCCTGCACTCGATCGCCTCACTGGGCAAGCTCTATTCGGAACAGATCGAATCGATCGACCCCGGGCCGATCGAGGCCATCACCGCCACCGGCGCCAGCGCACTGCAGGTCGTCCGCTATGCCGTGGTGCCGCAGATCGTCCCGCCGTTCATCGCGTTTACGATCTACCGCTGGGACATCAACGTCCGCATGTCGACCGTCATCGGGTTCGTCGGCGGCGGGGGGATCGGGTTCATCCTCCAGCAGTACATCAACCTCCTGCAGTACCGGCAGGCGGCCACCGCGGTGTGGGCGATCACGATCGTGGTCGCGGCCATGGACTACTTCAGCGCCTGGGTCCGGGAGAAGGTCGTCTGAGCCGACTGCTCCTCCTCTCGGCGGGCAATCTGCAGCGTGCGGGCTTTCCCCACGCGTTCACGACGCGGCGCGGCGGCGTCAGCCGCGGCGCGTTCGCCTCGCTCAACCTCGGCCGCGGGGTGGCGGATGCACCGGGTGCGGTGGCTTCCAACCGCGACGCCGTGCTGCGGGCGCTGGGATTTCATCCACGACAACACGTTGAAGCCGCGCAGGTCCACGGGGCCGTCGTCGCGATGGTCAGTGCGGCCGACGCCGGGATCAAAGTCGAGGGCGCGGACGGGATGATCAGCGCTGACCCGTACCTCGTGCTCGCCGTGCACGCGGCGGACTGCGTGCCGATCCTCATCGCCGATCCGCGCACCCGCACCGTCGCCGCCCTGCACGCCGGCTGGAAAGGCACCGCCGCCGGCGTGGCTGTCGAGGGCGTGCGCGTGATGGCCGACCGGTTCGGCAGCCGGCCCGAAGATCTGCGCGTGGCGATCGGACCGTCGATCGGGCCGTGTCACTACGAAGTGGATGAGCCGGTCATCGAGCCCTTCAGCGTCTGGCCGTGGTGGGAGGATGTGGCCAGGCCGAACGACCGCCACCGCTGGCAGCTGGACCTGCGCGCCGCCAACAGGCGTCAGCTCATCGACGTCGGCGTGCTGCCGGAGCAGATCGAGGTATTAGACCTGTGCACCTACTGCCGGGCCGACCTGTTCTTCTCGCACCGGCGCGACCGGATCACCGGACGGATGGCTGGCATGATCGCGCTTCCGTCGTCGTAGGACTTCGCCAGTCAGCGAGCATGGATTGCGACCCGATCGAGGCGGCGCTGTCCCGGGTATGGGATCGCATGGCGTCGGCGGCCGCGCGGAGTGGACGGTCCCCCGGCGACGTGGTCTTGGTGGCCGTCACCAAGGGGGTCGACGTCGATCGAATCCAGATGGTCATTGCGGCCGGGATGACGGAGCTGGGCGAGAATCGCGTTCAGGAAGCCGCGCCGAAGATCGAAACGATCGGCCGCCATGCCGTCCGCTGGCACATGGTCGGGCATCTGCAGCGGAATAAGGTGCCGCAGGCGGTCGTGCTGTTTGACGTTGTCCAATCAGTCGACAGCCTCCGTCTGGCAGCAAGCCTGTCGGCCCGCGCGACCCGACTACTTGAGATCCTGCTGCAGGTGAACGCCTCCGGCGAGCGCAACAAGTTCGGCTTCTCGCCTGCCGACGTCGAGTCCGCGGTTGTGGACATCGCCGCCCTGCCGCGCCTCAGTCTGACGGGACTGATGACGATTGCTCCGATGGCCGATGACCCTGAGGCGGTGCGCCCGGTCTTCCGCGGACTCCGTGAACTCCGCGACCGGCTCAACGCCCTTGGAATCCCCGGGTTGCAGTTGCGCCATCTCTCCATGGGCATGTCCGACGATTTCGAGGTAGCCGTGGAAGAGGGTGCGACCATCGTCCGCATCGGCCGCGCAATCTTTGGCAAAAGAGGGTGGTAAGCGGGGGCAGAACCTTCACGGGAAAGCCCCTCTGTGGCCCGTGTCAATAGAGAACACGTAGCCTGTTTTAGCGACCGAACACAATTCGCTCTAGAGCGAATTTCAGGCAAGTACCCGATTTGACTCAGATGGGCTATTGACAAACTTCTTAGAGAGCCTGACGCAGCCTCACTGACGCCTTCTACAAGGCACCATATTTCGCACAAGGAGTCCCCCAAG
>JBIOXT010000221.1:0-2481 GCA_044869795.1 bacterium
GAGGCCGCTTCATGATCACCGTCAAACGCATCGGCAAGCATTGCGGCGCCGAAATCGCGGGAGTCGATCTGTCGAAGCCTCTCGACGGCGACGTCTTCGCGCGGGTTTCGAAGGCGTTTTTCGACAATCAGGTCGTGGTCTTCCGCAAGCAGAAGCTTACCCCGGCCCAGCACATCGCGTTCACGCGGCGCTTCGGCGATCTCGAGCAACACGTTCGCAAGGAGCACCGGCTCGACGGCTATCCGGAAATCCTGATCGTCTCCAACGTTCGCAACGCGGAGGGCAAAGCGATAGGAGTCGAGGACGCCGGCCGCTTCTGGCACAGCGATCTCTCCTACAAGCGGGTGCCGAGCCTGCTCTCCGCCCTCTACGCCATCGAAGTGCCGGTCAAGGACGGAGTCGTGCTGGGCAACACCAGCTTCGCCAGCACCACCGCTGCCTACGACGCCCTGCCCGAAGACATGAAGCGGCGCCTGCAAGCGCTCAAGAACGTGCACAGCTACGTCTATTACCGCAACAAGAACATTCAGGCGCAGAAAGACGAGCAGGCACGGGGCGCGCGTGTAGTGCAGGAACACGTGCTGACCGACGAGCACCTGAAACAGGTGCCGGACGCCGAGGCGCCGATCGTGCGCACGCATCCCGTCACCGGCCGCAAGGGACTGTTCATCAACGAGGCCCACACCTCGCACATCGTCGGCCTGTCGAAGGCGGAAAGCGACGCCCTGCTCAAGCAGATCTGCGCGCACGTCATCACGCCGGCGTTCCAGTACGAGCACCACTGGCAGGCGGGCGACCTTCTCATGTGGGACAACTGCGCGGTTCAGCATAAGGCGAACTTCGACTACGAATTGCCGTTGCGGCGATTGATGTACCGCACGACGGTTCGCGGCACGGCGCCCTTCTAATCTATTGTCGAAACTGGTTCTGACTTGCATTGAGCGGCGCGTGGAGGGACGCGTCGCGTACGCCACGGCACGCATCGAGCAGCAGGTGAGCGGCGCCCGCGAGGCATACGTGGGCTCCTGCTCGACGCGGCGAGTGGCGGCGTGCGGGTATTTGCGACGCTCAACGAGATGGTCGAGGGCGTCAGTGGACGACTTCGCTAGAACCAGTCGCCTCGCCCCGAATTCCCACCCGGTCCTCAGGGCGTCACATCGAAGGCATCGACGACGATGTGGGCGCCACCCGAGGTGGTGCTGCCGGTCACTGTGATCACCAGAGTGTGAGTGCCGGCCGCCAGGCCGGAGGCTGAAAACACGGTTTCTGACGAGAGCCCCGGGCTCCCCGGAGCCGCGCTGCCGACGGTGTCGACTGAATTCGCCGCGCCTCCATCGATGGACACGGTCGCGATTCCGCAGACGCTGCATCTGAGGCCGATCCAGCTCACCGCCGTGCCGGTGAAGCTAAACGTCACCGCAGCTCCCATGACATCCGAACTGCCGGCGGCGCCACCGCTGAAGGTGGCGGTTTCGGCGCCGCGCAGCACCCAGTCGCCGGCGGCACTCACGGCGGGACTGTTCTCTTCAACGCGGTTTGCAGCACTCCCGGCGCCGGTCACGTCGAACGCATCGACGATGATGTGGGCGCCGCCTGAGGTCGTGATGCCGGTGACCGTGATCACCAGGGTGTGAGTGCCGGCCGCAAGACCGGACGCCGTAAACACGGCTTCCGACGCGAGCCCGGGGCTTCCCGGGGCAGTGGGGCCAGCGGTGTCGACCGAGACTGCGGCGCCGCCATCAATGGACACGGTCGCGATCCCGCAGAAACTGCATTTGAGGCCGATCCAGCTCGCTGCCGTGCCAGTGAAGGTGAACGTCACGGTAGCTTCGGCCACATTCGAGCTCCCGGCGGTGCCGCCGCTGAAAGCGGCTACTTCGGGACCGCGTTGCACCCAGGCGCCGGCGGGGCTGGCGCTGATGCTGGGGTTGTCCTCTTCAAAGCGGGTTACGGCAGGGCCGCCATTGGAGACGGTCACGGTAATCCCGGTCGAGCTGGCTTTGTTCCCAGCCGCATCCCGGGCCACCGCGATCAGGGTGTAGGTGCCGTCGGACAAGGTGGTTGTGTTCCACGAGACCTCGTAGGGGACTGTGGTGTCCTCAACCCCGATCTCTAGGATGCCGACGAAGAAGCGCACGCCGGCCACGCCGATATTGTCCGCGGCGTCGGCATTCACGCTAATCGTGCCGGAGACGGTGGCCCCGGAGGCGGGAGAGGTGATGGCGACCGTCGGGGCGGTGGTATCGTTGGCAACGGTGACCGTTACCGGCGCCGAGGTAGTAGTGTTTCCGGCGGCGTCACGCGCAACCGCGGTGATGGTGTGCGAGCCATTGCTCGCGGTGGTCGTGTTCCACGGGACCGAGTACGGCGCCGCGGTGACCTCCGCGCCGGCGTTGACCCCGTCCAGCTGGAACTGGACGCCGACGACCCCGACGTTGTCGGCGGCGCTCGCCGTCACCGTGATCGTGCCGGAGACGGTGG
>JBIOXT010000222.1:0-2298 GCA_044869795.1 bacterium
CGTATCGATGAAGAACGCCGGGATGCCGAAGAACAGCAGGAACCCCCCGCCGTTGACCCGTGCGCCGTAGTGCCGGCAGGTCAGGGCATGCGCCATCTCGTGGATGAAGATCGCGACGTAATTCAGCAGGAAAAATGCCCCCACGCCTCTGGCCGCCGAGCCGCCGGATTGCACTACATTGAACCGGCCGCTCCCGGCCTGTGCGAAGAACAGCGCTCCGCCGACGACCGCAACGACCGCGTAGAGCACCAGCAGCGGGCGGCTGAACAGGACGCGCGCGCCGCGCCGGTAGATCCGGTCGATCCACGGATCGATGCCGCGCAGCAACAACGGCCGGCCCAGCAGGTAACTGACGGCGCGCTGCCAGAGGTGCAGCGGACGGCGGGCGGCGAGGCGCCGCGAGACCGCGGCGAACAGATTCTTCGGCTTGTCCTCAAGAAACCAGCGCTGGTGCAGATGAGACACCAACGCGCCCACCCGTCCGAAGGCCAGGGATCCAAACCGCGTGAAGTACGCGATGACCAGGTCCTTCACGGCCCGGGAGCCGTCCATCTGGTTCCAGAGGAACTCTTCTTCCTCGTTCAGCCGCAGGTATGTCAGGGCCTCAGGGTGGCGGAGCACCACATACGGCGGCCGGTGTGGATCAGCGACGGTAAAGGTTTCGGCGATGGGATCGCGGCTGGGACGGTAGTTGGCGGGGTTCAGTCGCTCCGCCAGGCGCTGCCAGAGACCCTCCTCACCAGATGGCCGTTGGGTCTTGCGGGCCAGCACCTCATAGATGGAGACCATTCGGATGCTCCGGCGCCGCCCTGAACCCGAGAGAAGTGAGTGGTTCAGGGATCAGGAGGAAATGTTAATCCGTTCGTGTTGCAGGTGAACTCTCCTCTGTCGAACCCGCACCGGCGTGACCTTCATCATCGCCTCAAGGAATCTTTTCTCCCCCAATAGAAGGCTAGAGTTCACGAAGTCCCCTAACAAGATAGACGAGGCACACCATCGTCATGCAGGCGGGCACGATACTCTCCCAGCGCTACCGCATCGACAGCCAGCTCGGCGAGGGCGGCATGGGCGTGGTCTACGGCGCCCACGACACGCTCCTGCAGCGGCCGGTGGCGATCAAGACGCTCAGCCCTGGTTTCCTGGGTCCCGACGGCGCCCGGCGCTTTCTCCGCGAAGCGCAGGCGGTCGCCCGCCTCAATCACCCCCACATCGTCTCGATCTACGATGCCGTCGAGGAAGGCGGCACGTTCGCGATCGTCATGGAGCGCGTAGAGGGAAAGACGCTCCGCGAGACGCTGCCTGTCCCCATCGACCGGCTGCTGGAGATCACGCGCCAGATCCTCCAAGCCCTCGAGTTCGCGCACGGGCAGGGCATCGTGCACCGGGACATCAAGCCCGAGAACATCATCATCACGGCCGAGGGCACGGCGAAACTGATGGACTTCGGCCTGGCCAGGTCCGAGGGCCGCAGCCGGATGACGCAGACGGGGATGATCGTCGGCACCGTCGCGTACCTGGCGCCGGAGCAGGCGCTGGGCGGGCAGGTGGACGCGCGCAGCGACATCTACTCGCTGGGGGCAGTCCTCTACGAAGGGGTGGCGGGGAAGCCCCCGTTTGAGTCGGATGATCCCGTGTCCGTGATCACCCAGCACATCAACGTGCCGCCGGTGGCGCCGCACTGGCACAATGCCGCGGTCCCCCAGACGCTCGAGAACATCATCCTGAAGCTGTTGGCGAAGGATCCCGCGCGGCGGTTTCAGTCCGCGCAGGAGGTCGCAGCGGCGCTCACTTCGGTTGCACCCACGGGGATGCTTCCGGTCCAGGCCCCGGAGCGAGTGTCCGGATCACAGCTGGTCGGGCAGATCGCTCCCGGCACGCTGGTCGGCCGGGACGCCGAACTGGCGCGCCTGCGCGAACTGGTCGAAGCAACCGTGTCCGGCCGGGGCAGCGTCGTCATCGTGTCGGGCCCGCTGGGAATCGGCAAGACCCGGCTGGTCGAGGAAGCCATGACCTTCGCCCGCCTGCGCGGCGCGGCCGTCGTCACCGGTACGGCCTATGAGAGTGCTCCCCCCTACGAGCCGTTCGCCCGGGCCCTGCGCGATCTCGCCCGGGGAGTGGATTCCGAGACCCTGGCCGCGCGCCTGGGCGACGCGGCGCCGGACATCGTGGCGCTGATCCCGGAACTGAGCCAGCAACTCCCCCGGATTGGCGAGCCCTCGGCCGGCTCGCCGGAGGACCGCAAGCACCGGCTGTTCGCCGGCGTCGCGCAGTTCCTGGGGGCCACCGGCGCCGCCAACC
>JBIOXT010000223.1:0-12111 GCA_044869795.1 bacterium
AAAGTATGGGGAGCAGGTTCGGGTGATCACGATCGATGACTACAGCCGGGAACTCTGCGGCGGCACGCACCTCTCGCGCACGGGGCAGATCGGGATGTTCAAGATCGCCTCGGAGGAGGGGATCGCCGCCGGCGTACGGAGGATCGAAGCGGTGACCGGGCATGGAGCCTACCAGTGGGTGGCTGAGCAGGAGCGTGCGCTGAAAGCCACCGCCGAGGTCCTCAAGACCACGCCGGAGGACGTTCCGGCGCGAGTGCGTCGCTTAACGGAACGTCTGAAGGAAATCGAATCCGTGCGGAAGCGGGGTGCCGACCGAGTCCCGACGCTGTTCACGAAAGAGCACGTGGTGGGTGAGACGATACTGCTCTTCAAGATCGTCGACGCCGAGGACACCGGCGCATTGCGGGCTGCTGCCGATCGTGACCGTGAAGCCTATTCTGTACAGAAGAAACCCGCCGTCGCAGTGCTGGCTTCTGATTCGACCAAGGCGATCGTCGGAGCAGGAACGACGAATCCATCCTCGGGTGTCAATGTCGGCAAGTTTATCCAAACGCTTGTCCACTCGTTAGGGGGAAGCGGAGGAGGCGGTCGGGCCGATTTTGGCCAAGGGGGCCTTGGGAGGAGCGCCGATCTCACCACCTTCAAGAGCCTGACTGAAGACCCGGAAGAGATTCGGCGCATATACTCATCAGCCAAAGCGCGGGAATGAGAATTCTCGCACTTGATCTCGGCTCCAAACGAGTCGGCGTTGCCCTCTCCGATCCCACTGGAACGATCGCGTCGCCGGTTGAGGTGATTGCCGTGGACAGCCGCCGCGGGGTCACGGCGCGAGTGGCGGCGCTTGTTGCGGCGCATGAGGCGGTCCGCGTCATTGTCGGATTGCCGAAGCGGCTGGACGGCACCGAAGGCGCCGAAGCACGACGGGCGCGGCAATTCGCCGTCGCGCTGCAGCAGGAGATCGGTATTCCGGTAGAACTGCTCGACGAGCGGTTGTCGACGGTAGAGGCGGAACGCGCGATGGTGGAGGCCGATGCCAGCCGTGCCCGCCGCCGGGAACGCCGCGACGCCGTCGCTGCGGCGTTGATCCTGCAGCGATATCTTGACGAGCGAAAACGCGAACAGCGACCGGCGGACGGGGACGAGGGATCGGAGAGTCCCGATGACTTGAATCAGGGGTAGACGATTGCGGGGGGACGGCGAGAGAATAGGTCCGGTGGACGAGGGGGCGAATAGCCGTTCCCTGTTCCCAGTTCCCGAATTTAGGGAGGTGTTTCGTGCCCGAGCCAGGTGAGCCCATTACGCTGGTCGACGCCGACGGCGAATCGCACGAGTTCAGCATTGTCGACGTCATCGAGGTCAACGCCCGGCGCTATGCCATCTTGCAGCCCGACGACGAGAACGAGGCCGCAGTCGTGTTCCGCGTGGAAGACGATACGCTGGTGGCCATCGAAGATGAGGAAGAGTTCGACCGCGTTCTGGCCGCCATCCAGTCATCGGAAGACTTTGACGGCGTCACGCTGATGGATGACGATGACGACGAGGACGAAGACGACGACGACGAAGAGGATGAGGAAGAAGACGACGACACCGACGAGGATGACGGTCACGCGCAGTAGGATGTCCTGACCCCGCGTGCCCCGATCCTCCGGACCGCGTCGCCGGCTTGCATCGGCGGCCGGAGCGTTGTTCGTCCTGCTCGCCGCGGCCGCCGTGTTCGTGATGTCTGTGCTCGCTCCGGTTGATCCCACCGCTCCATCCCGGCTTGTCGAGGTTCCCAGCGGCGCCACATCGCTGCAGATCGGCCGGCGGCTGCGCACGACCGGTCTCGTCCACAGCGCCTGGGCCTTCGCCACCGCGGCACGGCTGAAAGGCGTCGCGACCACGCTGCAGGAGGGTGAGTACCGGCTCTCGCCGGCGATGCCGCTGCTGGAGATTGTCGACGCGATCGCGCGAGGCGACGTCGTCCTGCGCCGGGTGACCATCCCCGAAGGGTTTACCGCCGCGGAGATCGTCGAGACGCTGGTCGCCGCGGGCATCGGCACGCCGCAGCGGCTCGAGGATCTGGTCCGGCATGGGGCGCCATCGTTTCGGTACACCTTTCTCTGGTCCGCTCCCCACGGGTCGTTGGAGGGGTTCCTGTTTCCGGATACGTATCGCATCCCGCGCCGTCTCTCCGATCGGGAGGTGATCGATCGCTTCCTGCGGCGCTTCGCCGAGGTCGTCGTCCCGCGCTGGCGCGCGTCCACACCCCCGCGGTCGCTGCTGGAGGTCGTGACGATGGCATCATTGGTCGAGCGTGAGGCGAAGGTCCCATCCGAGCGGGCGGTCATCGCCAGCGTGCTGTACAACCGGCTGGCCCGCGGGATGAAGCTGGAGGTCGACGCGAGCGTCCTCTATGCCCTGGGCCGCCACAAGGACGTGGTCACGCTGGATGACCTCAAGGTGGACTCGCCGTACAACACGTATCGGTACACCGGTTTGCCGCCCGGCCCCATCGCCAACCCCGGGTTGGCATCGATCAACGCCGCGCTCCAGCCGGCGGACACGCGGTACTTGTTCTACGTAGCGCGCGCCGACGGCTCGCACGTCTTCTCCCGCACGTTCGAGGAGCACCTCATCGCGATCAGGAAATACCGGGGACGATGATGCTGCTGCGCTGGGTCACGCCGTCGCGTTCCGTTGCCGCGGTCACCGACATCGACGCCGCGACCCTGGCCGCGTCGGGGATCCGTGGGGTCATCGTGGATCTGGACAACACGATCGTGGCGTGGAATGTGCCGGCGCCCGACGCGGCGGTCGCCGAATGGATCGGCCGCCTGCGCGCAGCGGGCGTCCGGGCCTGCATCGTCTCGAACAACCTCGCCGGCCGGCCGCGCACGATCGCCGCCGCGCTGGGAATTCCTATCGTCGTCGGCGCGATCAAACCCACCCCCTGGGCGTTGCGGCGCGCGATGGCGCTGATGGGCACCACGCCCGCGACGACCGCGCTGGTGGGAGACCAGCTGTTCACCGACATCCTGGGGGGGAACCTGCTGGGGCTGCACACTATCCTGGTCACCCCGCTGTCCCGCAACGAGTTCTTCACGACGAAAATTGTGCGGGCGCTGGAGCGGACGATTCGGTCGAAGGCTCTGCAGGCGAGCAAGCGAGCAAGCGAGCAGACAGGAAACCCCGACAAGTCCCTATAGTTCAGCAGGTAGTGGTCAGGTTTGCACCGCTTCTCGTTTTTCGGCCAGATCGGGACAGACCGGAGGCGGCGGGCGAGTGGGGCGGCCCGAGCAAACCGCCGCCCCCAGCCATTTCAAATTGACCCACTACTGTTCAGCACCCGAGCTTACCCGATTGCCCGTTTGCATGTTTGCTTCTCTGCAACCCGACTAGGCCGGCCATCTGCGTGGCAAGTGTGTTATGATGCCGCAGGTGAGTTGGCGAAGGCGGGCGATTTGTGCGTGCGCCGCGACGGTGGCGGCGGTGGTGCTGGGCACGGCGTGGGTCCATCCGGCCGCGGCGGCCTCGCCATCGCTGTTTGCCGAGGGACGGCGGGCCGTGATCGCCGGCCGCCATGGCGATGCGATCCGGTGGCTGCAGGCCTACCTCGCGACGGCACCGCGCGATGCGACCGCGTGGGTCTGGCTGGGGGCTTCCTACTACCAACTCCGACAGTATCAGTCCGCCGCGGCGGCCCTCAGCCAGGCCGTGGCGATCTCCCGCCGCGCCGACGTGGCCCTGTGGCAGGGCGCTGCGTATGCGGCGATGGGCCGCGTCGATCTGGCGCGCTCGGCCTTTGTCTATGCCGCCCGGGCCGGCCGCCCCCAGACCGCCTGGGTCGCGCAGCAGTGGCTGCGCTCGATGCAGGGAAGCGTCGTCGCCGTCCTGGGTTCGCCGGCACGCCCGGAGGCCTATGCCTACGTCGTCCGGTGGTACAATCCCCGGCTCAGGCCTTCCCAGGTGGACGCGATCGTTCGGAGCGTCCTGTTCTATTCGGACCGCTACGGGGTCGACCCGCGGCTGATGATGGCCCTGATCGCCGTCGAATCCGGCTTCCATCCCACCGCCCGTTCGCCGGTGGGCGCGTACGGCCTGGGTCAGCTCATGCCGGCCACCTGGAGGGCGATGGGCGTCCATCCGGGCGATCCGGTCGCGAACATCTATGCGAGTGTACGGGTGTTGCGTGCGAACATGGATCGGTTCGGCTCGAACCCAGCCCTCGCCCTGGCCGCCTACAATGCCGGAAAAGGTGCCGTTGAGCGATACGGCGGCATCCCCCCGTACAACGAGACCCAGTGGTACGTCCGCAACGTCCTCGCCCTGTACTTCCACCTCCGCGGGGGGTAGAATGGTCCGGAAATTGCTTCCAAACTTCCATTGAATATTCTCCGTGGCGAGGCAGGAATTCTCCTGGTAGCGGAGAAGGCGGAACTTAGTCAGAAGATTTGTAGAATTCCATAGCGTCCTCGCGAAAGGGCAAACCCAGGGTAACCTGGGGGCGCAAAGCTGCGGGGTCTTCCGGGCTCCAGACGGGAGGCCAGCCGGGCTGCCGACGTGGACTTTTTTGTCCCCCTCGGCAGCGCGGAGGGGGTTTGTGTTTCATGGCCAGGGCGAGGCCGACGGCGCGGGGTGGGGTGGAAGAGAGCGAGGCGGACGTCCTGTTCCGCTCGTACCGGAACACGCGTACGGCCGAGCTGCATGCGCGCCTGGTCACCATGTTCATGCCGCTGGTCCACCAGGTGGCCCGGCGCTACGCCCGGACGGCCATCCCGCTGGAGGATCTGCACCAGATCGGCTACATCGGGCTGATGAACGCCGTCTCGAACTTCGACCCCGACCGGAACGTGAAGTTCGAAACGTACGCGCGCCACCTCGTGGCGGGAGAAATCCGGCACTACCTGCGCGACCAGGCGACCACGGTGCGCCGTCCACGCTGGCTGTACGAACTCGACCACCAGGTGGGACGGACCGCCGTGGGGCTCACCCAGCGCTTGGGCCGGCCGCCCGCCCCCGCCGAGATCGCGGCGGCCGCCGGTATCCGTCAGGATGAGGTCGAAGAAGTCCTGCGCGCCCGCGAATCGCTGCGGTTTGTGTCCCTGGACGAAGAGCGAGAGGGCGAGGATGGGGCGCCGATGGCCCCGCGGGACCGCATTACCGATGCGCACACCGCCGCCGCCCCGATGCCGGCCGAGGACCGCGTGTATCTTGCCGATGCCGTCGAGCGGCTCTCCGGCCTCCAGCGCAGGGTTATCTACTATCTCTTCTATCTGGACCTGACGCAGACCGAGGCCGCGCACAAACTAGGGATTTCGCAGAAACACGTCTCGCGCCTGATGCACGCCGCGCTGCGCCGGCTGCGCACGTCGCTGCAGATCGACGCGGGCGCGCGGCCGAGAGCGACGCCCTGACATTTAACACAGGATTACACCCGAGGAGGACGAGCGTGAGAGGGGGAGCGGAAGTGAGAACACTCGAGACGCAGGCGCCCACCGACCTGCCGATCTATCCTATCCGGACGGTGGCCCGGCTGGCGGGCGTGGACGCCCGGCGCATCCGCGCCTGGGAGAGCCAGTACGGGCTGCTCCGTCCGGCGCGCACCCGCGGCGGGCACCGGCTGTTCAGCCAGCGGGACGTCGACCGCATCAGGCGGATCAGGCAGCTAATCGATGAAGAGGGCCTCCGCCTGCAAGGGGTTCGGCTGCTCCTGGAAGCCGAGTCCGCGGCCGCTAGCTAGCCGTTCATCGATCGTCGGTCTTTCGACGATCCACGATCGACGACCGACGATCGGTATGGTGGAGGGTTACACGTGGCCGAGAACGTCCGTGAAATGCTGAGAGGGCTGGTCGGCGGGATCGAGGGCGTCGTCGGGGCGGCCGTCGTGGGGATGGACGGCGCGACGATCGAAGCCCTGAAGGTCGACCAGAGCTTTGCGCTGGAGGACATCGCCCACGAGGGCGCGGTCGCGACGAAAGTGCTCGACTACATGTCCCAAAAGGTGGACGGAGGACCCGTCGACCACATCATGCTCGTGGCCGAGCGGTATATCATCCTCCTGGCGACGGCCGGGCTGAGCTACTACGTGGGGATCGTGATGAGCCCGCGGGGCAACGTCGGCAAGGCGCGGCTGCAGCTGCGGCGCCTGATGCCGGACATTGCATCGGTGCTCAACACCGATGTGATTTGATGGGCACGGAAACGGGCCCAGATAGGGGGCTTTTGGGGGACGGAGGCGATGAGTACGATTGACGTAGCGACAGGCGGGTTGCGTGGAATCCTCGACGGGCTGATGAAGATCGAAGGCGTCACCGCCGCCCTGGTCGTCGGCCGTGACGGCTTCATCATCGAGGCGGCCAGCGAGGACGGCGCTGATCTGGAGGCCGTCGGGGCGATTGCGGCGGGCAGCCTGAGCAGCGCGGAAGCGATGGGTGGGGAACTTCACATGGGGCCGCCAACGTCATTACTTATTGAGTACGAGGGAGGCCCCGTGGCCGTGTCCCCGGCGGGCGCCGATGGCGTGCTGGCCGTGGTCGGGAAACAGCATGCCAATCTGGGCCGCCTGCGCATCGAGATGCGGCGGATCCGAACGGCGGTCGCCAACCAGCTGTAGGTGAGTCACCGGACGGCATGGACACGCATACCAAGCGCGCCGAGAGTCCCAGTGTGGAGACGCTGAGTCGGGAACTGACCGACTACAAGGCGCGTCTGCGTCTGGCCTCGCACGACACCACGCTGGAACGCGCGGTCTTCTTCCACCGGGCCCGCGCCCTCGAGCAGCGCGGCCAGTTCGATGACGCCGTGGCCACGTACAAGAAGGTGCTCGAGCTGGCCCCTCACGATGCCCTCGGGTACGCTCGGTTGGCTTCGCTGTACGTGCAGCGGGAGACGCCGCGGGCCGCGGTCGTCGTCTACGTCGCGCTGGCCGAACTGCAGGCCTCGAAGGAGGCGTGGGACAAAGCGGCCCACGCCTACGAGAAGGCGGCCGAGCTGGCACCCGACGATTCGGAAGTCCACTCCGCGCTGCGTGATGTCTACATCAAGCTCGGCAAGATGCGCGAGGCCTCGAAGGTGCAGGCCCGCATCGACCGCATCATTCAGGAGCAGCCGGACCTCGGAGACCATGCCGCCGAAGCCCCCGCGCCGCCGGCGGCCGAAACCGCCCCCCAGGTCCAGGCGCCCCCCGCCAAGTCGGCGCTCCAGGCCAAACCGGCGCCGCCGACAAAACAGACGCCGGCAGAGCAGAAGCCGCCTTCGAAACCGGCCCCGCCGCCGGAGGAGGCCGTCCAACCGCCCGTGGCCCCGGCCCCCTCCCCGAAGGCCGACCCGGCGCCTGTCGCCGGCGCGGTCCGCCCGGGGCGGGCCCGCTCCGAATCGCTGGGCCAGATCATGCTGAACGAAGGCATGGTGACGCGGGAGCAGCTGGACAAGGCCATTCAGACCCAGCAGCGCACCGGCGGTCATCTGGGGAGCCTGCTCGTCGAGCAGGGCGCAGTCACCGAGCAGCTGCTCGCGCGGGCCCTGTCCATCCAGTGGGGGCTGCCGGTTGTGGATCTCGGCACGCTGGAGATTGATCCCGACGTCGTCAAAGTCGTCCCCCAGCACCTGGCGATGCGCCACAAAGTGCTGGCGATCGCGCGGACCAAGCGCCAGATCCGTCTCGCCATCGCCGACCCGCTGAACGTGGTCGCGCTCGACGACGTGCGGCTGGTCACCGGACTGGAGCTGGAACCGGTCGTCGCAGCGTCGGAAGACCTCGTTGCCGCGATCAACCGGTACTACGGCGGCGGCGCGGACCTCGATGAGGCGATGCGGCAGGCGATCACCGGCGATTTCGAGGTCGCCGAGGATCGCAGCGAAGAGATCAGCCTCGAGAAGCTGCGCACGCTGACGGAAGAAGCGCCGATCGTCCGGCTGGTCAACCTCATCATCAGCCAGGCCATCGGCGACGGCGCCAGCGATATTCACCTCGAGCCCCACCGGCGCAGCCTGCAGATCCGCTATCGGGTGGACGGCATCCTGCGGGACGCGATGGCTCCTCCCAAGGCCATGCAGCAGGCGATGGGGTCGCGCATCAAGATCATGGCGAACCTGGACATCGCCGAGCGCCGGCTGCCGCAGGACGGCCGCATCCACGTCGTCATCGAAGGACGCGAATACGACCTGCGCGTCTCCACCCTGCCGACGGTCTTTGGTGAGAAGGTCGTGATGCGCATCCTCGACCAGTCCACGGCGAAGCTGACGCTGAGCAAGCTGGGATTCATGCCGGGGATGATGGAGACGTGGAACGAGCTGATCGACAAGCCCTACGGGATGATCCTCGTCAGCGGCCCGACCGGCAGCGGCAAGACGACCACGCTCTACGCCACCTTGAACAAACTGAACACGATCGACAAGAACATCCTCACGATCGAAGACCCCGTTGAGTACCAGTTGCCGCGGGTGAACCAGGTGCACGTGAACCCCAAGGCCGGGCTGTCGTTTGCCAACGGGCTGCGGTCCTTCCTGCGCCAGGACCCCGACATCATCATGGTCGGGGAGATTCGCGACCGCGACACCGCCGAGATCGCCATCCAGGCGTCGCTGACCGGCCACCTGGTGCTGTCCACGATCCACACCAACGACGCCGCCAGCGCCACCACGCGCCTGGTCGACATGGGCATCGAACCGTTTCTGATCACCTCCTCCGTCATCGGCGTGCTGGCCCAGCGCCTCGCACGCACCATCTGCACTCACTGCAAGGAGGCGTACACGCCGCCGGTCGAGGCGCTGCACCGCCTGAGCATCACCGCCGACGACGGCGAAGAAATCGTCTTCTACCGCGGGAAAGGGTGCGACCGCTGCAAAGGCTCTGGGTACAAGGGCCGCACCGGGATCTTCGAGCTCCTGGTGATGACCGACGCCGTCCGCGAGTTGGTGCTCAAGGGCGCGTCGACCGCCGAGATCCGCAACCAGGGCGTGGCCGACGGGATGCGCCTGCTCCGCGATGATGGTATCCTGAAGGTCTTGGAAGGACAAACAACCGTGGACGAGCTGCTGCGCGTCGTCTTCATCGAGATCTGATCGCATGGCCGACCTGCCGTTCAGCCGACATCGACGCAAGCTCGGCGAGATGCTGCTTGCCGAATCGCTGATCACCCAGGACCAGCTCAACCGCGCCCTGGAGATCCAGCGCGCGACCCGCGAGCCATTGGGCCGGGTGCTGCTGAACATGGGCGTGGTCGATCAGGAGCACGTCGCCCAGTTCATCAGCGAGCAGATCGGCAGCGAGTTCGTCAGGCTGCTCGGGATGCCGCTGCCCGACGAGGTGCTGCAGCTGCTCCCGGCGTCGGAGGCCGCGCGCCTGCAGGCCATCCCGATTTCCGCGGACAACGGCACGGTGACGGTGGCGATGGTCGACCCGTTCGACGTGATCGCGGTCGACGAGATCCGGCGGCGGACCGGACTGGCGGTGGACGTCGCCGTGACCACCCTGGCGGATTTCCAGTACGGGCTCAACCAGTACGCCAAGGTCGAGGACCCGATGGAGGCGCTGATCCGCGATCTCCCCCAACGCGAGGTCGTCGATGAGCTGAAGTCTCTTGATCAGATACGCCGGGATGCGAGCGCGCAACCGGTGGTGCGGCTTGTCAACCAGGTCATCGAGGAAGCGGTGCGCCAGCGGGCCACCGACATCCACATCGAGCCGCAGGGCCGGCATGTCCGCGTGCGCTACCGCGTCGACGGCGTGCTGCTGACCAAAGGCCAGCTGCCCGATCACGTCCTGCCGCAGGTCGTCTCCCGGATCAAGATCATGGCCCTGATGGACATTGCCGAACGCCGGCAGGCCCAAGACGGCAGTTTCCAGACCAACATCGACCGCCGGCCGATCGACGTGCGCGTGTCGACCATCCCTTCATTCTTCGGCGAGAAGGTCGTGATGCGGCTGCTGGACAAGTCGGCGCCGATCTATGACCTGGACAAGCTGGGCCTCGCCACCGGCAACATGGCACGGCTGTCACACATCATCAAGAAGCCGCAGGGTATCTTCCTGCTCACCGGACCGACCGGCAGCGGCAAGACCACGACGCTGTACGGCATCTTGAACCAGTTGAACAACGAGCAGGTCAACGTGCTGACCATCGAGGACCCGGTCGAATACCAGATCGCCGGGATCACCCAGGTCCAGGTGAACCCGCGGGCCGGCGTCACGTTTGCGGCGGCGCTCCGCCACTTCCTGCGCCAGGATCCCGACATCATGATGGTCGGCGAGATCCGCGACGAGGAGACCGCCCGCATCGCCGTGCAAGCCGCGCTCACCGGCCACTTCGTGTTGAGCACGCTGCACACCAATGACGCGATGGGGGCGATCACCCGGCTGGTGGACATGAAGATCGAGCCGTACCTGGTCGCGTCGTCGCTGGAGGGCGTGGCCGCCCAGCGTCTGGTCCGCGTGCTGTGCCCGCGCTGCCGCCGGCCCGATCCATACAGTCTGGAGGAGCTGCGGGCGAAGTTCGGCGAGTCCTCGCCGCCGGGTGAGTACTTCCGTCCGGTCGGGTGTGACTTCTGCGCCTACACCGGCTATCGCGGCCGGAGCGCGATCTTCGAGATTGCGCAGATCACCGACGAAATCCGGCCGTTGATCATCAACCGCGCCCCGCACCACGCGATGAAGGAGCGGGCGGTGATGGAGGGGATGCGGACGCTGTTCCAGGACGGGCTGGAGAAGGCATCGCGGGGCATCACCTCGCTGGCAGAGGTGGAGCGCGTTGTGCAGATCGAACGTGATAACGGGGAGAGTTAGCCGAGACTAGGCCGCTGCGGGCGGGGGCAGAGAGAGAAGGATAACCCATGAACATCGATGAGCTGCTGAAAGACACCGTCGACGCGCAGGCGTCGGACCTCCACCTCACCGTGGGCATTCCGCCGTCGATCCGGGTGTGGGGGAAGCTGCAGCCGCTGAGCTATCCGTCCCTCAGCCCGGAGGACACGTTCCAGCTGGCCTACAGCATGCTCAACACGTTCCAGAAACAGAAGTTCGAGAAGAACTGGGAGCTCGATCTGTCCTATGCCGTGGCCGGGCTGGGCCGGTTCCGCGTGAACGTGTACCGGCAGCGCGGGTCGGTGGGGGTGGCGTCCCGCGTGATCCCCGAGTCGATCCCGGCCATGGAAGAGCTGAACATCCCGATGGTGCTGAAAGACCTCTGCCGGCTGCCGCGGGGGTTGATCCTCGTGACGGGTCCGACCGGACACGGGAAATCGACGTCGCTGGCCTCGATGATCGACTTCATCAACAGCGAGCGCGCCGCGCACATCGTGACGATCGAGGACCCGATCGAGTATGTCCACCATCACAAGAAGAGCATCGTCAACCAGCGGGAGTTGGGGTTTGACACGCAGACCTTCCCCAACGCCCTGCGGGCCGTGCTGCGCGAGGATCCGAACGTGATCATGGTCGGCGAGATGCGGGACCTCGAGACGATTGGCGCCGCCCTGACGATCGCCGAGACCGGTCACCTGGTGTTCGCCACGCTGCACACCGCCAATGCGGCGCAGAGCGTGGACCGCATCGTGGACGTCTTTCCGCCCCACCAGCAGCAGCAGATCCGTGTGCAGCTGGCGTCGGTGCTGGAAGCGGTGGTATCCCAGCAGCTGTTGCCGAACGTCCGCTTCGTCGAGCGCCGATCGGAGCGGCGCCCGGTCGCGGCGGCGGTACGCACGGCGGTTTCGGGCGATGGCGATGGGGAGCGGCGCGAGTCCTGGCCGTCGATCGAGGAAGTCGGCCGCGTCCCGGCGGTGGAGATCATGATCGCCACTCCGGCGATCCGGAACCTGATCCGAGAATCCAAGACCCACCAGATCCATACGGCGATCCAGACCGGGGCCCAGTACGGGATGCAGACCATGGACCAGTCGCTGTTCGGGCTGTACACACGGAGGCTGGTAAGCCTCGAGAACGCACTGGCCCGGGCCATCTATCCGGATGAGCTCCGGAAGATGATCGAGCGCGGAGGCTAGCATGGCTACCTTCAGGTACAGCGCCAGAGACGCATCGGGCAGGGTCGTCGCCGGCGCGATCGACGCCGACACCGAAGTGTCGGTGATCGGCAAACTCCAGGAGATGGGGTTCTTCGTCACCAGCCTGGAGCG
>JBIOXT010000224.1:0-4570 GCA_044869795.1 bacterium
CCGCCGCGCGGCGCGCCGGGTAGAAGCCGAAGAACACGCCCACGGCGACGGAGAAACTGAACGCCAGCAGCGCCGCCTGCGCCGACATGATGGTGGCCCAGCCCAGGGTCCGGCTGAGCAACTGCGCGCCGATCGCCCCGACCAGGATCCCCAGCACGCCTCCGGAGACCGACAGCAGCACGGCCTCGACCAGAAACTGCAGCAAGACGTCGGCCCTCGTGGCCCCCACGGCCTTGCGCAGCCCGATCTCGCGGGTGCGCTCCGTCACCGAGACCAGCATGATATTCATGATCCCGATCCCGCCGACGAGCAGCGAGACCGCAGCGATGCCGCCCAGCAGCATGGTCATCGTCTGGCTGACGCCCAGCTGCGCGCTGAGGACATCCGCCTGGTTATAGACGCGGAAGTCGTTCTCGCCCTTGGGTGCAATCCGGTGACGGGCCCGCAGGACTTCGGTCATCGCCTTCTCTGCATCATTCAGCTCCTCGGAACTTCGGATCTTGAGATCGATCTGCCGCACATAGGATGCGCCGAACAGCCGCTTTTGGGCCGTGGTCAGGGGGATCAGCACCACATCGTCGCGGCTGGTGGAGGAGCCGGAGGCGCTCTTGACTTCCAGCACGCCGATGACCGTGTAGGTGGAATGGTTGATTTTGATGCGGGCCCCAATCGGGTCGGCATCGGGCGAGCCGAACAGGTCCTTCACCACGTTTGGGCCCAGGACCGCCACACGAGCCTGTGCCTGCATGTCCTCGTCGGTGAAGAATACGCCTTGTACGACGTGATGATTCCGCACGTCCGGATAGGACGGGGTCACGCCGACGACTGATGTGGCCGTATTGGCGCCGGCATAGACTACCTGCGAGGTCCGGCTGAACTCGGCCGCCACCTCTTCGACCTGCGGCACCTCATCTTTGATGGCGAGGGCATCGTCCCACATCAGGTTTTGCTGCGCGCCCTGGCCCTGCTGCACCCCACGGACGCTCACACTGCTGGGGACGACCAGAAGCAGATTGCTGCCGAGGTTTTGCACCCGCGCGGCCACGGCGGCGCGAGCGCCGGCTCCCAGGGCCACCATAGCCACTACGGCGCCGACGCCGATAATGACCCCCAGCATAGTGAGCCCCGCCCGCAGTGGATTGGCGCGGATGGCGCGCAACGCGACGCGAACGATGGGTCCAATCACGGCGCGACCCTCGCCAGCCGCCGGTCGCGCACCGGCTCATCACCGATGATGACACCGTCTTTGAAGTGGACGAGCCGACAAGCAAACCGGGCCACATCATACTCGTGGGTCACCAGCACGATTGTCAGCCCTTTGTCGTTTTGCGCCTGCAGCAGAGCCATGATCTCGTCGCCGGTCCGGCTGTCGAGGTTGCCGGTTGGTTCATCGGCCAGGATCACCTGCGGGTTCGTCACCAGCGCCCGGGCGATGGCGACCCGCTGCTGCTCCCCGCCGGACATCTGTGCGGGGTGATGATGCAACCGGTGGCTCAGGCCCACCCGGGTCAGCGCCTCGACGGCCAGCGTCCCGCGTTCCGTCACACGCGCGTAGATCAGGGGCATCTCCACATTCTCCACGGCGTTCGTGCGGGGAAGCAGATTGTAGTTTTGAAAGACGAAGCCCAGCTTGCGGTTGCGGATGCGGGCCAGCTCCACATCCGACAGACCCCTGGTGTCATGCTCATCGAGCAGGTAAGCGCCAGTCGTGGGCCGGTCCAGGAGTCCCAAGATGTGCATGCAGGTCGACTTGCCCGATCCCGATGGTCCCATGATGGCGACAAACTCGTGGGCCGACACGGTCAGGGACACGCCGCGCAGGGCATGGACCTCGACCCCGCCCAGCTGATAGGTCTTGTGCACGTCACGCAAGACGAGCAGGCTCACTTGTCTGGCGCCTCCCGCGACTACCTCCGATATTGCGGTTGGAACGGTGAGCGACCCGGGGAATTTTTGGCCGGCTGCTTCGCGGAGCCCAGAAGGACGACCTCCCCCTCGTGCAACCCACTGGTGATTTCCACCATGCGGCCATCAAACAACCCAGTCTGCACCGGGCGCGTCTCCAGCTCCCCACCGACGATGACAGTCACAGTGGGCGGTTTGCCCTCTTTGACCGCCTGGCGGGGAACCACCAGCACGTCGTCCCGGCGGGCCGTCACGAACTCTGCGTCCACGGTCATGCCCAGCCGCACGCCCGGCGGGGGCTCTTGCAGCACCACGGTGACGGCAAACTGGGTGACGTTCTGCACCACCTGAGCCACCGCGGCCACCCGGTCCACCTTGCCCCGGAACACAGCATTCGGCAGAGCATCGGCCGTCAACCGCACCGGCATGCCGGTATGCACGCCGCCTATGTCCGCTTCGTCGACGGTTACTGTGGCATAGAGCGGTTCGATCTGCGCCAGCGTAATGACCAGCGTGCCGCCCGTGCCGCTGCCGCCGATGATACTTTGCCCCACGTCGACAGAGCGTTTCACCACCACACCACTAATCGGCGCCGCGATGCGTGACTCGGCCAGTTGCTCCTCGGCCTGCCGTAGCTGTGCGCTCGTCACTTCCGCCTGCGCCCGTGCCTGGCGCAGCGCCGCCTCGGCCTGCGCGATCTGGCCAGGCGTGGAGCCAGCAATCAAATCTGCGAGTTTGGCCCGAGCCGCGCGCACCTGGGATTCGGCGATCTCGACCCCGTGGCGGGCGTCGTCCACGACCGACTGAGCCACGTAGCCATCCTTCAGGAGCTGCTCCTGGCGAGTCAAGGTGTCTTTTGCCTGCGCCAGCGCCGCCTCGGTCTGACGCACCGCTTCTTCGGCCTGTTGGCGAGTATACACGGTCGCTCCAGCACGGAGGTCATCCAGCCTGGCCTGCGCGGATGCGACCGCCGCTTCTGCGGACTGCAGGGCCGCGCGATCCGATTCCACAGCGTGGCGAGCATCCGGGTCGTCGAGTTCTACCAGGACCTGGCCCCTGCGCACACGCTGGCCTTCGTCTACCAGGACGCGGGTCACCGTGCCCGTAGCGCGCGACCGGACTTCGACCATGGCCGCCGGCTCCACCGTGCCCGTGGCGGAGACGCTGAGGACGATGCTCCCGCGCTTGACCTGCGCGGTGCGGATCGCGTCGGCTTTCGCCGGCTCACCGCGGCGCTGCGTCAGCACCAGCCCGGCGGCGACCAGGACGACGACGGCGCCGGCGATCATCCATCTGGGCTGCATCCATGCGCGCTTCATCAATTACCTCCTACCACCGGCCGGCCGATCGAATACCGCAATTGCAGGGTGGCGGACTGCACATCAAACTCGGCCTGAATCCGCAGGAGGCTCGCCGACTGCAAGGCCGTGCGCGCGGTCAGCACTTCCACGATGGTGCCGGCGCCGGCCTGATAGCGACCCTCGGATGCGCGTAGCGCTTCGGTCGCCGCGGTCTCGCTGGCCCGCGTGGCATCGACACGCGCTAATGCGTCCTGTAGTGATACCCACGCGGTTACCGCGTCGACCTGCGCGGTCTGCAGCGCCAGGGCTTCCTTCGCCTGAGCGCCGGCCACGTCGGCGCGGGCGGCGGCCACGGCAGCCCGGGCCTGACCCCCGTCGATCAGGCTGTAGGTAATCGATGCGGTAACGCCCCAGATCACATCGTTGGGACCGTTGAGCGTATCCACCGAGGATGACGTGGACACGGACAGCAGCGGTCCCCCCTGTACCTCGGCCAACGCTAATCCGGCCTGCGCGGCCGTGACGTCGGCATGAGCCTTCACCACCTCGGGCCGGCTCGACGCGCCCGCCAGCGCCTGCTCCCTGGACAGCGCCAACACCGGCGGGGCGGCCGGTGCAGCCACGCTCACGCTGTCGGTCACGCGGAGACCCATGGCGGCGCGCAGTCCTGCGAACGAAGTCTCCACCTGGTTCCGGGCGGCGATCAGATCAACCTGTGCAGCCGCGCGCGACGCCTGCGCCTGCAGGACATCGGCTCTGGCCGCCACGCCCGCCCGGACCTGCGCCTCGGCCTGCCTCACCTGCGCCTCAGCCTGCGCCACGGCGGCCTGGCGCGTGGCCACGACGGCCTGCGCCCGGAGGACAGAAAAGTATGCTTGCGCGGCGGTCAAGGCGGCGGTCTGGCGTGCCTGTACGAGTGACGCCTCGGCCGATGTGACGGCGGCCTCGGCCTGTCTGATCTGGTATCGGGCCTGGATGTTGATCAGTTCCAGCGACGCGGACACTGTGGCGCTGTTGGTCGTCATCGCCGGCCCGCCTGGAGTGGTGGCGGTGTCGTTCCCGTAGGACGTCGCCGCCGTCAGCGCCACCTGGACGTTGCGGCCGGCCCGCACCTCCGCCAGGCGCGCCTGCGCGGCAGCGAGTGCCTGCTGCGCCACCGCCACAGATGGATGCTGCGACAGCGCCGAGTCGACCACGGCCTGCAGGGTTACCGGCGCCTGGGCGTCCACCACACCAGCGGATGTGATGACGACGGCGAGCGTCATGGTGACAATGAACACGCGAAGAGTCCATACGTTCACGCCCCTGCTCCTTTCTGCAAGAGAAATTTACCCCGCCACGCTGTCGTGCCGGTGGCCCCGCCG
>JBIOXT010000225.1:0-7374 GCA_044869795.1 bacterium
TCATCGTTTCCTGCACGGCCTGCCAGGAGTAGCGCTCGACGACTAACCGGCGCCCCGCCGCGCCCAACCGGCGGCGGAGATCGGGTTCCCGCAGCACGCTGATGACCCGCGCCGCAAACGACGCCGCATCGTCGGCGACCATCACGTGGATGCCGTCGAGAACATCGAGCCCCTCGCACCCTTTGCGCGTCGTCACCACGGCTTTCTCCATCGCCAGCGCTTCGAGGATTTTCAGCCGGGTGCCGCTGCCGATCCGCAGCGGCACGACGACGGCCGCGGCCCTCGCCAGGAAGGGCCGCGGGTCGGCGACAAAGCCGGTCACGGTCGTCGCCGGTCCGGCCAGGTGGGCGATCTGGGCCGGGCTCTTGCCGACGAGATCGACCTGCACGTCGGCGATCTCCCGGTGCACCGCCGGCATGATCCGATCACACAACCACTCGGCGCCGTCGATGTTCGGCAGGTAATCCATCGTCCCTGAGAACACGAGCCGGTGGGCGGGCGGCGCCGCCGTCGGTGCGTACGCCTCGGTGTCGATGGCGTTCGGAATGATGCGGACGCGCGATACACCCATCGCGCGCAGGGCGACGGCGTCCCCGGAGGACGGAACCCATACCTCATCGGCCAGCGGGAGCCACCGCGACTCGATGCGCGACATCCACCACCAGCGCATCCGGTTGATCCATCGCGCGCGTGTCCTGCCGGAGGATCGGACGAACTCCGCCAGCAACTTCGTCTCGGCGTTGTGCGCGTCGACGATCACCGGCACCGTGGGCAGCCGCCGGCGGACCTTCGGCAGGAACGCCGCGAACATCGAGTATTCGAGGACGAGCAGGTCCGGCCGCCAGGCTTCCAGCGATCCTAACGCCCGGTCGACCAGTGGTTCCAACCTCAGGGCCTGCGGATGGCGTCGGGTGCCGATCGCTTTCGCCAGGCGCAGGTACCGACGCACCGGCGGCTCAGGATAGAACGGGTCCAGGTCGAGCCAGGGCTCGGGCGGCGAGGCGGGAACCGGCAGCGCCGCGTCCACGAACGCGATCACCCGCACATCCCATCCCATACGTCGGAGCACGGCCACGTGCTGGCTCATGCGCAGCTGGCCGCCAGATGTCGGGGGACTCGGCCGCTCGGGGGTCATCATGGCCAGCCGAGGTCGAACAGCCGCCGTCATCGCCGCACCGTCATCCAACCGCCGCCTCCCAGAGGTATCCTAGCTCGCGGCGCGCTTCGCACTCATGAAGGAAGGCCCTGCCCTCATCGCGGCCCAGCGCTGCCAAAACGGCCCTGGCTGTGCGCCGGAGCATCCCGTCCGCGGCGCGCGTTACCGTTCGGCGCTCCATGTCCGGCGTGAGAACTTCTGCCCGCCGCTGCGACCGTCCCTCCCAGAACAGCCGCCGCCGGAAGAACGCCTTGCGCAGGCGCTCGGCCGGCACGAGGTGATGCACGATCGCCTGGGGCTGGTAGCGGACGTGACCGCCGTCCCGATAGTATCGAAAGAAGAATTCCCGTTCCTCGCCGCTCAACAACGTCCCGCGCCCCCGACCGAGGTCTTCGCGAAATCCGCCCAGCCGCAGCATGGCGGCGCGGTCGATGGCAAAATTTGATCCGTAGGGATACTCCGGCCATTGCAGCGGCCGCGCCTTCCCCCCGAACGGCGTCTCGCCGAGATAACGCCGCAATTCGGAGCCCAACCACCGGGGCGGCGTCGAATCCAGCTGCAGGTGAATCGCGCCGCCGACGGCGCCGCCTGACTCCACCAGTCCCTGCAGCAGCATCTCGACCCAGCGGCGCTCTGCCCGCGCATCGTCGTCAAGGAAACTCACGACCCGGCCGGCCGCAGCATCCAATCCGGCGTTTCTCGAGCGCGACAGCCCCGGTGACGGCTGGCGGACGTGGCGGATGACCGGGCGCCGCGGGCGGGGTTGTGCCTCCATCCACTCCGCGACCGACCCGCCGGGGCTGTTGTCGACCACGATGACTTCGAAACCCGACGGGTCGGCGGTCTGACCGATCAGGCTGTCCACCGCTCCCCGCAGCAGATCGGAGCGTTCGCGCGTGCAGACGACAATCGACAGATCGACCAGAGGCGACGACTCCTTGTCCCGATCTGGAGGAAGTCTAGCGCTCGTACGGGGAGAGCGGACGCCCCTGGCGCAGCCGCCAGGCAAGCCAGGCCGCCTCGTTCGCCGGCGCTGCCTCTAGTATGCGGGCCAGCACCGCGTTTGCATCATGGGGACGGCCATCCCGGCGGTACAGGCGCGCCAGGTCAAGGGACGCCAAGACCAGCCGCGGATCAGCCGCGGTAATGTTCTCCAGCACGGAGATGGCGTCGCCGGTGCGGCCATCGGCGGCGAGGAACGCCGCCCAGTCGCGCGTGAGGCCGACGACTTCGGGCCAGAGCAGCACGTGCATGATGCTGCCGGCAAGGGCCGGGCTCCGGTAGCGGTTCACCGCGGCAGCGTAGACCGCGGCCGCATCGGCCCGCCGGCCCACATCGACGTAGAGTCTGGCCAGCGTGCGGTACGCCTCAGGCCAGTTCATCGGGTCGAGGCGGACGGTTTGCTGCAGCAGTGTCTCGGCCTCCTCCCACGCCGACGGACCGCGCCGGTACAGGATCAACAAGCCCGCCAGCTGATAGGGATGCGAGGCGTTCTGGGGATCGAGCCGTTCCGCTCGGCGCAGCGATGCCAGCGCCAGGTCGACGTCGGGTGGGACAAGCACGACGGCCGCCCTCGCCACCCCTGCCTGGTACCGCGGCTGTAGCGGGTTCCACTGAGCGGCGTGGGTGAATCGCTCCAGCGCATCAGCCGGCCGCCCCGCGCGCATGGCCGCCAGCCCGCTGACGTAGTCATTCTGAGCGGCCCGCCAGACTTGCACCGCCAGAATCGCTAGCAAGGAGACCACGACGGCCGGACCCCATCGCTGGCGGCCGGCGACGGTCGGTGGCGACGATGGAGCCGCGTACGCGGCCACGACCCCCAGCAGCGCAAACGCCACCGCCGGACCGGCGGGGAATGACCAGTTCATTTCGATGCCGCTGTGGGCGAAAAACGCCACCAGCCCGAGTCCTATCCCGGCGACCACAGCGCGCTCGGAGGTGTTCCGCACGGACCGAAGCGCGGTGCGCCAGACACGATAGAACGCGCCAAGGAGGATGGCCAGCACGATCGCCCCCACCAGACCGAGCTCGGCGAGGGTCTGGACATAGACACTGTGCACATCCCGCGCGTAAAACCTGACGTCCTGCTGATACTGTGGGTGCACCGCGGCGAATGTCCCGGCGCCCGTCCCCCCCAGCGGATGATCGCGGAAGATGCGCCACCCGGCCCGCCAGAAACTGAGGCGTCCTTGGATCGACGTATCGCCGGTATCCGCGATGGAGGCGGCCCGCGCGGCGAGGCCCGTGCTGGATTGAGCCTGCGGCTTGTTCGCTGTCAGCAGCACGACGGCGATGGCGACGGCGGCGGCCAGGATCATGCCGCGCCAGACGGCGGCGCGCCAGGAGGGAGGCCGGAACACAATGGCCCCGAGTGCGAGCGCGATGACCAGGGCGGCCCATGCCCCGCGCGAGTAGGTCAAGACCACCGACAGGATGAGCAGCGTCGTCATCGCGCCGTGCGCCAGCGCATCTCGCCGCGTCGGAGCGGCTACCGTGCGGATCAGTTCGAGCGGCACGACGAGCAGGAGGAAACCGGCAAAGGGGTTGGGCCAGTAAAACGTCGAGGACCACCGCATGGCGGGATTCCCGGCGCCCCAGTGGTTGAACAGCGCCACCAGACACGTCCACCCGGCGACGATCACGATCCCGTCGACGACCCGGCGTGCCGCCGTCGCCCCGCTGAGAGTCGACGCTATGACGATCGTGATCCCCGCATACATCATCCAGAGCAGCAGTTCTCTGACGGTGGCCTCCGGACGGACGGACCACAGCACCGATCCAGCGACGACGGCGATCACCAGCGCCGCGGCACGGCTGACACCATGCCATCGAACCGAACCTGTCAGCGCGAGCAGGGCGACCACCGCAAAAATGCACGTCTGGACCAGCGTCAAGGTGGCCGCGTCGCGGCCGCCATCGCTGAGGACCAGCTGCAGGAGCAACACGACCAGACCCACGGGAGCCAGAGCCCACAACGTCCATGCAGTGGCCCGCGGGTGCCCCACCGCCCAACCCTCTGCCGGCCGCGTCGACAAACTACTCGCCATCCACGTCGCGTCCCATTGCGTCTGGTTGCGTCTTTTTGCGTCTTGTCGCGTCTCCGGCCATGTTCGCTTCCCATCCAGCGACGGATCCGGCGAGCAGCCAGGCCAGCGGGGCCAGGGCTACCGTGCTGAACGAGAATTGCGCCTGGATGAGATATCCCGCGAGCGCGGCCAGACACCCCGCGGCGAGGACGCGCGACGGCCCCTCACCGGCGCGGTAGACCCGGTACGCGCCGCGCAGTACCAGGATCCAGATCGCGAGATACGCGGCGGCACCGGGAACGCCGATCGAGACGGCCACCTGCAAGAGATCGTTGTGCGCCTTATCGATGATCACGGGACGGGGACCGAAATACCGTTCGATCGATGGGCGGTCGTACGGGAAAACTTCGCGCAGCGTCTCCAGCCCCCACCCCAGGACAGGACGCCGGCGGATCAGCCGCAGGGTCTGGTTCCAGATGTACACGCGCTGCGCCGCCGATCCGGTCTGGAGGGTCAGCGCCGATGTCGCCCGCTCGACCACCGGTGCGCGGTCTGCCGTCACCAGGACGCCGGCCGCGACCGCGGCGATGACGGCCGCGCCGATCAGGAGCACGCGGCGGTAATGCTGCCAGAGGGCGCGTCCGGCCAGCAGGATGAAGATGCCCGTCGCCGCCGCCAGGGCGATCCACGCCGCGCGAGTGTATGTCGCCACAGTGATCAGGTATCCTGCGCCCGCCAGCATCAGCCACCATCTGTTCACGGGGGCCTGCTGCACCGCCACGGCGAGACACAGCGGCACGATGAATACGAGGTAGCCCCCGAACACGATGGGACTCCCCAACGTCGAGAAGATGCGGAGCAGGCCGGTGGAGCCGTACCAAGACCTGATCGTCGCCTCCCCATCAAAGAGCGGATGGAGGACCATCTGGGCAAACCCGTAGGCGATGACCACCGCCCCACCCAACCCCGCCGCCACAACCACCCGCCGGACGCCGGATGATGTGCCGAAGAACTGCGCGCCGACAAAGAACAGCACGATGTACGCCGCAACGGCCAGCACGCCTTCGTATCTCCCTGGGGCGCCAAACACCGTGAGCCGCAGGTTCACGGAGACGACAGACGACGCGAGGACGGCGAGCCAAAAGGCCCACACCGCCAACTCCGGCGTTGTCATCTGCCAGGGCGGCGCGCCGCGAAGGGCCGCCGCGACAGCCCACCCCACGAAGACGAGGACGATGAGACCATACAGTACCTGCACTTTGGCGCCCGCGTAGGCATCAGGGCCGAACGGATTGACGACAAGCGGCAGCGCCGCGACCAGCATGATGGTGCCCATCCGCACCCACGACACAGCCGCCGCCACAACGCGGGGACCCGCCGGGGCGGAACTAGCGGTCAAGGCGACGGAGCTGCTCATGGGCTGGGCGAAACTCAGGGTTCAGCCGGATGACATGCTGCCACGCCGCGCGCGCCGCCGCGATGTCGCCGAGGCGGCGGTAGGCGTGGCCGAGCAAATGGAATGCCTGCCAGTCCGATGGATCGAGTCCCGTCGCGCGGGACAGATCGGCTATGGCCTCGGCCGGGCGGCCCGCGCGGAGCTCGATCAGACCGACCTCACGGAACAACGCGCTGACGTACATGTACGGATAGATCGCCATCCAGCGACGGTACGCGGCGATGGCTGCATCGAAGTGTCCCTGCCTGAACTCCGCCTCGGCCAGGGCACCGTACACCTCGACCGACCGCGGCATCATGCTGAGCACGCCGCGAAATGAGGCCGCCGCTAGCGCATATCGTCCGACCATCAATTGACCGGAACCCTGCGCGTACAGATGTGCGGCCGCGCGCTCGCGCGAGAACTCCGCGGCCAATCCGGCGCTGCGCCACAGCAGCGCGGCCAGCAGGATGGCCGACGCTGCGAGCAGACCTCGGCGGAGAGACCAGGAGTTCGACAGGAAAGCGGACATGAAAGGACGGGTGCGGCCGGATCGACTTCCGGCCGCACCCGCTCCAGCGTCAACTGCGACGGACGTTACGGGGTCTCCTGGAGACCACCGCCAGGCGTGTAGCTCAAACCGGGAATGATGTCGGCGCAACGGCTGGTGCCGAAGTCAACCGACAGCGTGTAGTCGCTCACCGGCGTGCCGGTGGGTGTGTAGGTGTATGCAGTGTTCGTGCACGGGTCATTCGGGACCGCGCGCAGGTAATCGGGCGCGAGGTCACCGACGGCCCCCGGATAGTTGCCCTTGTCCACGAAGTAGGATTCCAACGCCGTGGCCAGGTTCTTCATGTTGCCCTTGGACGCGGAGATCTGCGACTGTGCGCGCGCCCGCAGGAAGTTCGGAATCAGGATCGCCGCCAGGATCGCGATGATGGCGACGACGATGAGCAGTTCGATCAGGGTGAAACCCCTGTCGTTCCTCAATCGCTTCGCAAAGAACTGAAACATCGTCTCCTATCCCCCCTCTGTGAAGTTGACTTACTCCCAGACAATCGAAGCAATTATCAGGCCGCCGGATCGCCAGTTAATCACGCATCACCTCGCCTTCCCCTGCCACGTTGTGTTTTGGAGGCCCACACGCCTCCAGTGCCCACGGCCCCAACGGGCTAGACCTCTACGGAGACGGAATTGAGCCTGCCCCAACCTCCAGCCCGCCGGTCGGCGTGTAGACGACGTAGCCGGAGATCCCGGCCTGCAGGTACTTGTCGGGTCCGTCCGCCAGTGTGAAGTTGGTCCGGCTCGCATTGGTAGCATACGCGTACGCGGCGCCGTCGATCGGCGAGTGCGGCACGGCACGGATGTAGCCTCCCGAGATCAAGTCGCTCTCCCAGCTGCCGTCCGGCGGGTAGGCCATGTTCTCCCCGTTGTACAGCTCCAGCGCCGCGGCGATGTTCCGCAGGTCCAGCTGGCAACTCGCCAGCAGGCTCGCGGCGCGCGAGCGCAGGAAGTTGGGGATCAGGATGGCCGCCAGGATCGCAATGATCGCGATGACGATCAACAGTTCGATCAGGGTGAACCCGCGTTCACTGTGTCGGCGATGCATCATCGACCCCTATGCCCGACGGACTAGGGCATTAGGCGTTCAGCAGGTCTGCTCGCTGCGGGGGAGGTCTGCCGGCGGCCCGCGCGGGGGTATGAGGAAGTGAGGGCAGGAAACCTATTTCCCGACGGGAAACTGTTGGTGGCCATAA
>JBIOXT010000226.1:0-7255 GCA_044869795.1 bacterium
GTGGTCCCGTTCACGCTGGCTTCGTGACCGGCGTTGAGCAGCAGGATACAGTTCGCCACCAGTTCGTCCTCCGTGAGCTTCTCCCCCTGTTCCTCGACCCGCACGAGGGCCGAGATCAGGTCATCCCGCGGCTGGGCGCGCCGCTGCGCGGCGAGTGACCGGATGTAGTCGGAGAACTCCACGACGGCCTGGTTGGCCGCCCGGGCCTGGTCGTCGGTGAAACCCAGTTCGTACAGTTTGACAATCGCCGCCGACCATGGGCGCAGCTTGAACCGATCAGGCTCCGGCACGCCCAGCAACTCGGCGATGACCGCCACGGGGATCGGTTCCGCGAAATCGGCGAGCAGGTCCATTGCCCCGCGGCCGGCCACCCGGTCGATCAGCCCGTCGACGATCTGCTGGATCTTCCCGCGCAGCCCCTCCACCCTCGACGAGGTGAAGGCCTTGAGCATCAGCCCCTTCAGCCGCGTGTGCTTGGGCGGCTCGTTGTCAAGCATGTGATCGCTCTGAAAGACATCGAACTCACGGGTCAGCGGATTGGGCGGCGGCCACCCCAGCTCATCGCGGGAAAGCACGTGCAGGATCGATCGACCCAGGCGCTTCTCCCGCAGCAGCGCGGCGATGTCGTCGTACCGGGTGAAGAAGACCTTGTTCCACAGGGGGTCGTAGAAGATCGGGCTCCGCTCACGCAGTCCGGCCAGCGTGGGATAGGGATCGAAGACGAACTGGGGGGCGTTGATGTCGAGATGATGCTCCGGCAGACCGGCGGCCATCTACCGCCGGATGTCCACGACGAACGTGAAGAACGCGACCTTGCCGGCGGCGGTGTCGCGCATCTCCACGACGAGGGCGCGGTTGAAGATCCCGTCGGTCTGATTGCTCGCCTCGCCCGGGAAGTACAGCTGCGTGGTCAGCACTGGACCGCCGGGCACCGCCTGCACCTTCACGTGGATGTGCCGCGTGCGCCCCGGATAGAGCCCCGGCAGGATCGTCTCGAGGTAGTAGATGCCGCTGCTGTCGGTGAACTGATGGCCCCGCAGCCGGAAATCCGCATTGTCATAATTCCCGCGGTCGTCGGCCTGCCAGAAATCGAGCTTTGCTTTGGCGACCGGCCGGCAGTCTTTCCCGAGCACATAGCCGGTGACGATGATCCGGGTCCCGGTCATGCCCGGGGTGATCAGGGACGTGCGCTCCGGTGAGTTCGCTTTGAAGTACGGTCCTTCGGTCTGCGCCGGGGTCGCGGGTGTGGCCGCGGTGCAGGTCGGAGTGGGCGGCGTCACGGGCCGCGGCGCCGCAGCCAATGGCCTGAAGCCGACCGCCAGCGTGACCCCCAGGCTGAGGATCGTCAGCAGGATCTGCATGCCTCGTCGCCGTCGCACCATGCTCATCCTCCTCGGCGGGCTCGCGCCGATCTCCCCCTACGTGGCCGTCTCCGGAGGACGCGCCGCGCGGACGCGTTCCACCGCTTCGTCGAGCGAGCGGTCGATGCTGGCCACCTCCGCCATGGACACGATCCCGAACAGCCGCCACAGCGATGAGTCGCCGGGGACCACGAGATGGAGCTTCTGCTGGCGGGTCGCCAAGCGCTGCGCGGTATCCAGGATCAGCTGCACCCCGCGGCTGTCGATGTAGGAGGTCGCGGAGAGGTCCAAGATCAGCGCGGTGACGGCATTGGGGACGACCGCGTACAACTCGGCGGCGATGCGGCCCGCGTTGGTCAGATCGATCTCGCCGACCAGCGTCGCCACCACGTAGTCGCGGCGGGAGACGAGTTGGATCCGGGCGACCGCCGTCATCGCGCAGCCGCCTCCCGCAGGCGGCACGCCAGCGTGACGGTGGTGCCCGATTCATCACGCGTCAGCTCAACGGTGTCCATCAAGCCCCGCATCACCTGGAGCCCGCGCCCGCCGGGCACCCGCCTCCCTGACCGCCACGTCCCCCGATCGCGAACGACGACGGTGACCCGTCCGCCCTGCTGGGTCGCGTCGACTTCCATGATCGCATCAGACGGTCCGTAGGCATGCTCGATGACATTGGTGCACGCCTCCCCGACGGCCACCGTCAGGGCAAACAGCACACCGGAGTCGGCACCGGCGGTCGCCAGCCAGCGCCGCAGCGTGTGCCTGACGCTGAGCAGCGATGCGGGCACCGCGGGCAGGCGCAGGACCAGCCGGTGGGGATCCAGCGACGTCATCCGCACGGCCAGGATCGCCACATCGTCGCGCGGGACCTGGTCCGACAGCACGGCCTGAGCCAGACGCCGCGGCAGGTGCTCGATGTCGCCGTCCACCGTGCCGGCGACGAGTCGCAGGCGGGCCAGGCCGCTCTCGATGTCGACGCCGGGCCCCTCGACGAGCCCGTCCGTGTAGAGAATCAGCGTCGATCCCGGCGTCACGGTGGCATGGTACTCGACATAGGCGGCGCTGTCGCGCGTCCCAACGGGGAGCCCCGACCCTTCCAGGAACCGCGGGCTGCCTGCGGCGTCCACCAGCAGGGCCGGCGGGTGACCCGCGCACGCGTACCGCAGCGTCCAGGTGGATGGATCGAGAACCAGATACAACACCGTCGCCATCTCCCCGCGCTCAAGGAGGTCATTGACGCGGGACATCGCATCGGCGGGGGGGTGGCCTTCCAGCGCATACGCCCGGAGCGCGTGACGGAGCTTGGCTGTCGTCGCGGCGGCCGCGACGCCTCTGCCGGTCACGTCCCCAATCACCAGCCCCACCCCTCCGTCGGGCAGGGAGAGGATGTCGTACCAGTCGCCCCCGACGGCCTCACGGCTCGCCGACACGTAGTGGGCCGAGATGGACAGGCCCGGGATCTGGGGAAGCTGCGCCGGCAGGAGACTGCGCTGGAGAGTGTCGGCGATGCCGTGCTCGACGTCAAGCTCTTCCTGCAGCCGGCGGCCGCGCCGCACCTCCGTGCGCATCATCTCTTGGCGCTCCGCCACCACGGCGGCGAGGGGCAGGCTGATCAGCGCCATCATGGCCATGAAGGCCTGCAGCAACAACAGCGAGTCGTTTTGCGTCGGGGCTATGAAGGGTCCGCGTCCATGGAGCGTGCCCCAGATCGCAATCACCGACAGCACGGCGATCAACGTCGCGGTCTCGCGCGTCCCCAGGCGGAACGCGGCCCAGACCAGCAGCGGCACGGTCAGGAACTCGAACGGAAAGGCTCCCACAAACACGATCCCGCCGACCACGACGGCGGCGGCCAGCAGCAGCACGCGCTCGACCATCTCGTCCATCCTCAGCCGGCGGTCCGCCGGCCGCGCCCAGAGGATCACCAGCGGGGTCACGATCAGCGCGCCGGTTGCATCCCCCAGCCACCAGGTCAGCCAGATCGATCGAAACTGGTCCCAGCGGGCGAACCCGCCCAGACTGAGCGAGGTGACACCGATCGTGGCGCTGACGACGGTGCTGAGGGTCGCCGCCAGCACCGCAAACGTCAAGATGCCCGGGGCGTGATCGAAGACCTTGCGGCCGCCGGCAAACCGCACGACCAGGTAGGCGCCGAGGAGTCCTTCCAGTGTGTTCCCCGCTGCAATCCCCAGGGACGTCAGGATCGTCCCGGCGGTCGTGAGGTTGGCGAGGAACGCCCCGAGAAAAATCCCCGGCCACGCGCCGTACCCGAGCAGCAGCAGCGCCGCGAGGGCAATCCCGGTGGGAGGCCAGACCGCCGATGCGCTGGCGTTGAGAAACGCCAGCTGGAGTCCGCCCTTCGCGGCCAGGAAGTAGACTGCGGCCAGCAGCAGGACCGCGGGGATCCGCCGGCTTCCGCTCAGCCAGCGATGGGTCTGCGCCATCGGAACGGGGTCGGTCGCGCTCAGCCTTTGTAGCCTTCGACGGTCTTCTCGTCCCGGACCTTGGCGTCGCGAGGATCGCCGCCCGCCGACCGGAGGGCCTGGCGTTGGTGCAGCAGGTCCCAGCACTGGTCCAGGGTCACCCCGATGCGGCGGAGGCGGTCTCGGTCGGCCTCGGTCGCCTCGCCCTGCGACTCTTTCGACCAGATGTCGTGCTCTTCGCGCGCCAGCTTGTTGATCTGATCAAAGACCTTCTGGTCTTCCATCATCGGTTTCCCCCCGTCCTTCCCTAGCCGCTGAGCAGTCCCCCGAAGATCATCCCCGCCCCGATCGCGAACACGAACCAGGCGGCCGTGTAGAGGATCGTAGCACGGCGCCCGATGATGCCCTGGGCCATCAGCATCGTCGGGATGCACGTGCCGACCGATCCGAGCAAGAACGTGAACGCTGGGCCGGCGGCCAGCCCGACGCCCAGCGCCCCGTAGGTCAGGACAACCTCTTCTCCCTCGCAGACATAGATCGGGATCCCGATCAGCGCAGCGGCCAGAAAGGCCAACGGGCCGGCTCCACCGATTGTCCTGGAGATCATGTCTTCCGGCAGCAGAGCCGTGAGCGCCGCGGCGATCCCCACACCGATGACGAATGGGCGGCCAAGCGATTTGACCACTGCGATGAACTCACTGCTGAACCGCGGCCGGACAGCCGGTGCGCACATGCCGTCACCGCAGTCGCACCGGTCGGCATCGTGGGAACCGCCGGTCACCGGCAGCGGCACGCCCCATCCCCGGCGGCCGTGGACGGCATTGAGGGCGATCCCCAGCACCGGGATGAACAGGAACGGTACGACGACGCGGGCGGCGGCGAATTGCCAGCCGAGCATCCCCCAGGTCAGCACGAGCGTGTGGGGCGCCAACAGCGGCGACATCATCAGGAATGCGGTGACCGTGCCCAGGCGGGCGCCGCGCCGGTGGAGTCCTTCCGCCATCGGTCCGGTCGCGCACGCGCAGCCCGGCAGGACTGCGGCGAGCACCGACACCAGCCAGACCGAGCGGGTGCCCGAGGCGAGCAGGCGGTCGGTCCATTGCGATGGGGCGTACACCTTCAGCGCCGCCGCGGTGGCGGCCCCGATCAGGAAATACGGCAGCACACGGATGGCCAGAACGGCGAATTCACGCACAACGTGGATGACCGCGTCCGCGATCGGCATGTCAGGCCACGATGCGGCCCGCGGCGGTCCACACGCAGCACCGACCGTGCTTGCGGAGGGCAAGACGTTTCGCAAACCGCCCGCGCTCGCGATCGAGATGCGGATCGTCGAGGATGGTGCGCAGCAGCGCGGTCAGGCGGCGGCCCGCTGGTCCGTTCGGCCCGGCGAGGCGGTAGTACACCCAGCGCCCATCACGTGCCGGAGTGACAAGGCCTGCGGTGCGCAGAGTCTTGAGGTGGCGGGAGACATTGTACTGGCGCTCGGCCAACGCGTCGGTCAGTTCGCACACGCAGGCGCCCCGCCGGCTGGCCGCCAGCAACGCGGCGATCCGCAGGCGCGTTGGGTCGGCCAGCGCCTGGAACAACCGGTCGACCGAAGCTGGCGCAGACACATGCGTCGCCACGCATATATCTTACCACGCCGCCGCGTTCTGTAGTCCATGCGGGGAACCTCCACGGCGCCCGGACGGGTAGGTCGGCGCCTCGGCGCGAATGGGTCCGCTGGACCCCATGCCACGGCGAACCATCCACCCGGCTGAACAGTACGCGTATTTAGTTGACGCGCGAGAACGCGTCTTCGATCGGGTGCGGGTGCTGCGGCAGGCGCAGTACGCGCAGAAGTTCCCGTTCGGCCATGGATCGATCCGCGCCACGCTGGTGCACATCGCAGACACGGAGTGGTGGTACACCTCGATCCTCCGGGGCGTGCCGGCGCCTCCCGAGGGGTCCCCGTTCACGCCATACTCTCGAACACGCCTCGGTGGACTCGAGGCGGCGTGGCGCGACCTCGCCGGGCGGACACTGCAGACCCTGCGCAAGGAGACCGACTGGGGTCGACCGGTGGACGATCGGTGGACGACCAAGCGCTGGAAGCGCGGAATCAAGACGACCGCGGGCGGAGTGGCGACGCAGTTGTTATTTCACGAAGTCCACCACCGTGCGCAGGTGATGGTCATGCTGCGCCGCCTCGGCGCCCCGCTCCAAGGCCTCGACTACTCCCTGCTGAAGTGGGAGTGGCTCAAGGAGAAACGGTAGCGCGGTCAGTTACCCTTCGTCGAATGCCCGCTGGACATCCGCGATCACAATCTTCTTCATCTTGAGCATGGCGTTGGTTGCGGCAAGCGCTTTCTTCCTGTTCGAATCACCCAGGAGCTCCCCCATCCGCTTCGGGACGATCTGCCAGGAGAGACCGTACTTGTCCTTCAGCCACCCGCACTGCTCGGATTCGGGCACGGCGGACAGCCGGTTCCAGAAGTAGTCCACCTCTTCCTGATCCTCGCACTCGACGTAAAGCGAGATGGCTTCATTGAACTTGAACACCGGGCCGCCGTCGAGCGCCATGAACCGCTGCCCGTTGAGCTCGAAGATCGCCGTGAGGACCTTGCCGATCATGGCGGCCGCTCCGGGCGCGTCCATGCCTTTCTCGTATCGCGTGATGTGGATGATCCGGGAATCTCCGCGGGTGTGGGGCGAGCCTTTGAACACCGACACGTAGAAATTCACGGCTTCCTCGGCTTCTTTGTCGAACCACAGCGACGGCACAATCCTCTGCATGATTGATCCTCCTCAGCCCTCCTGTTCGAGACGCTTCCGGCGATCCAGTTCGGCCTGGGTGGGCTGGTCGAGGGCAAACGACCCGACCTGCACATCGCCGCGCGGTTCGTACGTGGCGATCACGACGCCCGTGGTGGACGTCTTGCTGTCCCGGATCTGGAGCCCCGCCGGGACCGTCCCCTCTCCAAAGAGCCGCTTGCCGCTTCCGAGGAGGACCGGAAAGACCCATACCCGGAATTCGTCGATCAGGTCGCCTTTGAGCAGTGTCTGGATGAGATTGCCACTGCCGTGGACCTGCAGTTCCGGACCATCCTGCTGTTTGAGGGCGCCGATTTCCCGGACGGCGTCGCCTTTGATGACCGTGGAGTTGTTCCACTCCGCCTTCTTCAGGGTTCGTGAGACGACATACTTCCTCGCGCTATTCAGCTCTGCGGCCCCGGGAGTATCACCGGCGTTGGGCCAATAGGCCGCAAAGATGTCGTAGGTCTTCCGACCGAGGAGCAGGTCGAATGGCTTGGCGAGAGCCTCCCCCATGACCTTTCCCATCATGTCGTCCCAGTAATTGACCGACCATCCACCGTAGGCGAAGCCGCCGCTCGGATCCTCTTCCGGTCCGCCGGGAGCCTGCATGACGCCGTCGAGGGTGACGAAGGTGCTGGTCACGAGCTTTCTCGTGCTCTTCACCCCTTTCGC
>JBIOXT010000227.1:0-5529 GCA_044869795.1 bacterium
CAAGTACTGGAACCCGATCCCCTTGATCACGATCCCGCGCAGGACGGCGACGAAGTACGTCAGCGGCAGGGCCAGGCCGATCCACTGCAGCAGCTGCGGCAGCGACTCGCGGGGGAAGAGGAAGCCCGAGATCAGGATGCTGGGCAGCAGGGTCAGCTGCGACAGTTGCAGGGCCTGCTGGAAATTCTTCGATACCGTGGAAATCAGCGTCCCGATGCCCAGCGACGAGAAGAAGAAGGCCAGGCTCAGCGCGTAGAGCAGCAGCAGGCTCCCCTTCACGGCCACGCCGAACCACACCCAGGCCAGGATGAGGATGAACGTGATGTTGATGTACCCCAGCACGATGAGCGGGATGATCTTGCCGATCATCAGCTCCGCCGGTTGGATGGGCGTGACCACGAGTTGTTCGAGCGTGCCGATCTCCCGCTCCCGCACGATCACGCTGACGGAGAGGAACGTGGTCACGAACGTCAGGATCACCGCCAGCACTCCCGGTACGATGAACACCTGGGACCGCAGGTCGGGGTTGAACCAGGCGCGGGACCGCACTTCCACCACCGGCGGGGGCACCCGCAGTCCGCGGCGCTCCACCGCCTGGACGAGGAGGTCCTGCGACACACGCTGGCCGACCCCGCCCGCCACCGACAGCACGATCCGCGCGCTGGTCGCATCGGAGGCATCGACGACCACGAGCACCTGCGTCGGCCTGGCCGTGCGTACCCGCGCGGTGTAGTCCGGCGGGATGACGATCCCGATCTTGGCCTGCCCCGCGTCGATCCGCGACTCGATCTCCCGCAGGCTGGTGGCGTAGTAGCGGACGGCGAAGTAGCGGGTGTTCTCAAACGTCGCGATCAGCGCGCGGCTCTCTTCCGAATTCGACTGGTCCCACACCGCGGTGGGCTGGTGCAGCACTTCCTGCGACAGGTAGCCGTAGAGGACGAGCTGCGTGATCGGCAGCATGATGATCGAGGCCAGGGTGCGGCGGTCGCGCAGGATCTGCACAACCTCTTTGCGGATGATGCTGCCGACCCGCTGCCAGTTCATGCCGCCCGCTCCCTGGCTTCGACCACGGCGACGAAGACGTCTTCCAGCGACGGGAGGATCGGCTCGACGGCGTCGACGGTAAATCCGCCCGTCTGCAGGATCCGCTGCAGCGCGGGCGCGACCGCGGCGTCGTCGACGACGGCATGGATCGCCGCGCCGTACAGCGCCGCCTCGCGCACCTCAGCCCGGTCTTCCACCAGCCGCAGCGCCTCGATCGGCCGATCCGTCCGAATCTCCAGCACGCGGCCGGGCATCTGATCGCGTTTGATCTCCGCCGGCGTCCCGCGGGCGATGATCCTGCCCTCGTAGATGAACGCCAGCCGGTCGCAGTGCTCGGCCTCATCCATGTAGTGCGTGGTCACCATGATCGTCGTGCCCTGCTCCGCGAAGCGGTCGATCAGATCCCAGAACTGCCGGCGGGACACCGGATCGACTCCCGCGGTGGGCTCATCGAGAAACACCATCTGCGGCCGGTGCAGCGACGCGCACGCGAACGCCAGGCGCTGCCGAAATCCGATGGACAGGACGCCCGCCAGATCCCGCTGGCGCTCGGTCAACCCGGCGCGTTCCAGCCAGGTGCGGATCGCCGCCTCGGCCGCGCGGCGGTCCAGGCCGTAGATGCCGGCGTAGAACTGCAGGTTCTCCCGCACCGTGAGATCGGACCACAGGGAAAACCGCTGCGACATGTAGCCGATGCGCGCCTTGATCTCTTCGGGATGCGTTCGCACGTCGAACCCCAGCACCTCGGCGCTGCCCTCGGATGGATCGAGGATCCCGCAGAGCATGCGGATCGTCGTCGACTTCCCGGCGCCGTTGGGCCCCAGAAACCCCCAGATCTCGCCGGGCGTGATCTCAAACGACACGTGATCGACGGCGACGAAGCCGTCGAAGCGGCGGGTCAGCTCGACCGCGCGGACGGAGTACTCCAGCGCCGTGCGCGTGGTCATGACGCCGGAGCCGCGACCCGCGACACGAACACATCTTCCAGCGACGGCGCGATGCGGCGGATCTGCACGACCTCGACGCCGCCGGCGCGCAGGGCGTCGCGCAGCGCCGGAACCGCACCGCTCGACGACGCCACGAGCACGTGCAGCCGGTCGCCGAACACTTCCAGACTGCTGACGAGCGGGTGCTCGCGCAGCAGCCGTTTCGCCGAGGCCTTGGGCTCGGCCACGACTTCGACGATCTCGCCGGCCATCGTCGCTTTGAGCTCGGCGGGATCGTCGCAGGCGACGAGCCGTCCGCGATCCATCAGCCCGACCCGCGTGGCCCGTTCCGCTTCGTCCATGTACGGCGTGCTGACGAAGATGGTGATGCCGCGGCGGTTCAGGCCGTAGAGAATGCGCCAGAACTGCCGGCGCGAGACCGGATCGACGCCGGTGGTGGGCTCATCGAGAAAGAGCAGTTCCGGATCGTGGATCAACGTGCAGGCCAGCGCCAGCTTCTGCTTCATGCCGCCGGACAGATGCTGCGCCGCGCGATCGACAAACGGCGACAGCCGGAAATCATCCAGCAGCTGCCGGGCCCGCGCGCCGAAATCCCCGGCCGGCACCAGGTAGATGTCGGCGTACAGCCGCAGGTTCTCGATCAGCGTGAGATCCCCGTACAGACTGAACCGCTGCGGCATGTACCCGATCCGCGCCTTGACCGACTCGGGATCGCGCGTCACCTCGAATCCGACCACCTCCGCCGCGCCGGCGTCGGGTGTCACCGCCCCGCACAGCATCCGGATCAGGGTGGTCTTGCCGGCCCCATCGGGACCGACCAGCGCGAAGATCTCGTTGGACCGCACGTCGAGGTCGAGGCGATCTACGGCGGTGGTCTCGCCGAACCGGCGCGTCAGCCCCACGCAGCGGACGGCCAGATCCGGCGTGGTCACGGCGAGCCGCCGGCGGTGAGGATCACCGCATCGGCCGGCAGCCCCGGCTTCAGCGTGCCGTCGGCGTTGCTGATCGTCACCCGGACGGCAAACACCAGCTTCGACCGTTCTTCTTTGGTCTGCACGTTGCCCGGCGTGAACTCCGCGCGGCCGCTGATCTCGCTCACGGTGCCCGGAAACACCCGGCCGGGGAAGGCGTCGACGCTGACGTCGACCCGCTGGCCGAGCTTGACCCTGGCCAGATCGGTCTCCGACACGAACACCCGCAGGAAGACGGCGCGGAGATCCGCGATCGTCATCACCGGCGAGCCCACAGCGACAAGATCGCCCACCTCGACGTTGCGCGAGATCACCACCCCCGCCAGGGGCGACCGCAGCGCCGTATTGCCCCGGGCAATCAGCGCCAGGTCGAGGAGCGCGTCGGCCTGGGCCACGGCGGCGCGGGCGGCTTCCACGTCCTGCCGGCGCGCGGCCACCAGACCCGCGGCCGCGGTGGCACCGGCCAGCCCGGCCTGGGCCTGCTGCACCTGCGCGCGCGCCGCTGTGGTCTCGTGCCGGCGGATGCTCACCGTCTGCCGGTCGGCCTGCGCGGCGGCCAAGGCCGCCTGGGCCTGGCGCAGCGCCGCCTGCGCGGACTGCTGCTGAGCGCCGACGGCCTGCACCTGCGCCTGCGCGGCGTCGCGCTGGGCGCGCGCGGCGGCGGCCGCGGCCTGCGCCGCGTCGACCTGCTGCGCCGGGATGGCGCCTTCGCGGAACAACCGCTCCGCCCGCTGGCGGTCCGAGTCTGCGCGCGTGACCGCAGCTTCGGCGGCGGCGAGGTTGGCCTCGGCCGCGCGGCGATTCGCCGCCGCGGCCGCGACGGCGGCGGTGGCGGCACGCACCTGTGCCTGAGCCTGCGCCACCTGCGCTTCGACGGTGGCGGCCTGCAGCTGCACGGCCTCCTCAGCCTGCGGGACCCGTGTCTGCGCCGTCTCGACCGCCGCCTGCGCCTGCGCCACCGCAGCGTTGTACTGCGCCTCCTGCAGGACCAGGGCCGCCTGCGCCCCGGCGAGCCGCGCTTGGGCCGCCTTCACGCCGGCGCGCGCCTGCGCGACCTGGGCGTCGATCTCGGCCGTCTCGAGCTGCGCCACGACCTGCCCCGCGCCCACGGTCGCTCCTGCGGCGGCGAGGATCCGCACGACGCGGCCGGCGACCTTCGGCGCCACGTCCACCTGCGTGGCTTCGATCGTGCCGGATGTGTGGATCCGCGACGCGTCCACGCGCGCGCGCGGCCAGAAGAAATAGGCCGCGACCGCGGCCGCCGCGAGCACGAGGATGATGATCCGCAGGCGGGTTCTCATGGCGGCACCGTTAGGGCAACGCGCCGCCGACGGCGCGTTCCAACGTGGCCAGCGCGAGACTGTACGCAAACAGTGCCTGCGCCCGGGCGACCTCGGCCGCAGACGCGTTGGTCTGTGCGCTCAGCACCTCCAGCGTGATCCCCACCCCGGCCTCGAACCGGACCTGTGCGATGCGCAGGGCTTCGCGGGCCTGGGTGACGAGGGCGTCGGCGCCGGCGAGCTCCTCGCGCGCGGACTGCAGCGTAAGATACGCGAGGCGCACCTCCAGCTCGATGCCCTGCCGCTGCAGCGCCTCCGCCGCCTTCAACTGGTCCAGCCGCAGCTGGGCCTCACGGATCCGCTCGCGGGTGACGCCCCCGTCGAAGAGGTTGAGCGTCCCCGCCAGCGTGAGGCTCCAGCTGCCCGATGCCGCGGTGCCGGCCAATAACCCGCCGGTGTTGCCGTAGCTCGCGGTGCCGTTGATGCCGACCGTGGGCTTGGCGCCGCTGGCGGCGAGGTCGATCGCGGCCTGGGCCGCCGCCTGGCGTGCCCGCAGCTCGGCAAGCTCCGGACGCGCCTGCATCGCCCGCGCGATCAGCCGGTCCAGCGGTGTGCTGACCGGTTCCGTATTGAACCCGTCCTGCAGCACCAGCGGCGTATCCAATGGAAGGTTCAGCAGCGCATTGAGCGCGTGAGAGGCCTGCGCGATGGCCGTGCGCGCGCGGACCTGGCTCTGGCGCGCCGTGGCGAGGTTGACGTCGGCCTGGACTTCGTCGAACCGTGCCGCCGCCCCGGCGGCAACGCGCGCTCTCGCCACCCGCAGGCTCTCGGCGGCGAGCGCGACCGTGCGGTCGGCGACGTCGGCCCCGGCCTGCGCCAGCAGCAGCCGGTAGTACGCCTGCCGGACCTCGAAGATGATCTGCACCTTCAGCCGTTCGAGGGTCGCTTCCGCCCCCTTGACGTTGGCCTCGGCGAGGGCGATCTGGGCCTCGATGCGGCCCCCGGTGTACAGCGGGTACTGCAGCACCAGGCGCAGGTCGAAGAGGTTCGGCGACGGCGCGGGCAGCGTGAGGGTATGCAGCACGCCGTGGCTGAAAAACGCGATGGTGATCGGGCCGGTCTCGGGCAGGCGCGTATAGGTGCCCTGGGCGGTGATCGTCCCGGCCTTCAGCGCCCGCGCCTGGGCGAGCTGCGCGCGGGCGATCAGCACTTCGAAGCCGGCCACCCGCAGCTGCTGGTTGTCGCGGAGGCCGATCGTCAGCGCGTCGACCATCGTCAGCGATCTGG
>JBIOXT010000228.1:0-2735 GCA_044869795.1 bacterium
TGCGCTCGGAGGCGAGGTCGCCGGCAAGACGCTGGGCATCCTGGGTCTGGGCACCATTGGCCAGGACATTGCGCGCAAAGCGCAGGCCTTCGACCTGCGCGTGGTCGGCACGAAGCGCACGCCGGTGCCGATCCCTGGAGTGGAGAAAATACTGGGACCGGAGGGGTTGCCCGACGTGCTGCGCGAGTCGGACTTCGTAGTCGTGGCACTCCCGCTGACGGAGCGCACCCGCGGGCTCATGGGCGAACAAGAGTTCCGTGTGATGAAGCCCACGGCGCTGTTCATCAATATTGGCCGCGGGCCAATCGTCCAGGAAGCGGCGCTGGTGCACGCGCTGCGCGAAGGATGGATCGCCGGCGCCGCGCTCGACGTGTTCGAGCGGGAGCCGTTGCCCGCCGACAGTGCGTTCTATGAGTTCGAGAACGTTATCATCACCCCCCACGTCTCGGGCGCGTCTCCCCGCTACATGGACCGGGCCGTGCCCCTGTTCTGCGAAAATCTCAAACGCTACCTGCGCGGGGAGCCCTTGCGGAATGTGGTAGATAAGGAACGGGGGTACTGAAGGGCGAATTAGTCACTCGTCACGAAGGAGGTCTGTGTGTGAAGCCATATCCTCCAGAGCGTATCCGCAACGTTGCCGTCACCGGACACGGCGGTACAGGGAAGACGTCTCTGGTCGAGGCGATGCTCTTTGCCGCGAAGGCCATCGACCGCCTGGGGAAGGTCGAAGACGGCACGACCACTACGGACTTCGACCCCGAAGAGCAGCGGCGGAAGCACACCATCAATGCCGCCCTGGCCCCGTTGGAGTGGACCGAGCACAAGATCAACCTCATCGACGTGCCGGGCTATCCGGATTTTGTCGGTGAAGTGGTGGCGGCCCTGCAGGCCGCGGAAGGGGCTATCGTGGTCGTGGACGCGGTGGCCGGGGTCCAGGTGCAGACCGAAGTGGCCTGGGCGCTGGCGGAACGCCGTGGCGTCAGCCGGCTGGTCGTCGTGAACCGGCTGGATCGCGAGAATGCCGGCTTTGATCGCACCCTGCAGTCGTTGCGGGCGCGGTTTGGCAACAAAGTCGCCCCCATCCAGATCCCGATCGGCACGGAGACAGGGTTCGGCGGTATCGTGGACCTCCTCGAGATGAAGGCGTACGCCCTTCGGAACGGCGAGGTCGTGGCCGGCGAGATTCCCGCCGACCTGACGGCAGCCGCGCAGGCGGCCCGGGAGAAACTGACGGAAGCCGCCGCAGAGTCGGAGGATGCGCTGGTAGAAAAATACCTGGAGACGGGGGAGCTGACGCAAGAAGAGGTGACGCGCGGCCTGCACACGGGCGTCAAGGCCGGCACGCTGGTCCCCGTGCTGTGCGCCGCCGCCGCCAAGTTCATCGGCGTCTCGCGCTTGCTGGACGAGATCGTCACGCTGCTGCCCGGTCCGGCTGAGCGCCACGAAGTGACGGCCACGGACCAGCGAAGCCAGAAATCCATCCAAGTGGCGCAGACCCCCGCCGCGCCGCTGGCGGCGCTCGTCTTCAAGACGATCGCGGATCCCTACGTCGGCAAGCTGTCCTACTTCCGCGTCTACGGGGGCGCGCTGCGCTCGGACTCCCAGGTCCTCAACGCGACAAAAGGAAAGCCGGAGCGGATAGGCCAGCTGTATGTGCTGCGCGGCAAGCATCAGGAACCCACCCCCGCAATAGGGGCGGGGGACATCGGCGCCGTGGCCAAGCTGGCGGAAACGGCGACCGGCGACACGCTGTGCGCGAAAGAGACCCCGCTGCTGCTGGCTCCCATCGAGTTTCCACAGCCGGTCATCTCGCTGGCGGTCGAACCCAAGAGCAAAGGCGATGAGGACAAGATGGGCGTCTCGCTGCAGCGACTGGTGGAGGAGGATCCAACGCTGCGCGTCCACCGCGCGACCGAGATGAAGCAGACCATCATTTCCGGGATGGGCGAGTCGCATTTAGAGATCACGGCCGACCGGCTGCGGCGGAAGTTTAGCGTCGATGTGGTGCTGATGGCCCCACGCGTCCCGTATCGGGAAACGATCAGGAGCAAAGCCAAGGCGCAGGGACGGTACGTGAAACAGACCGGTGGGCACGGGCAGTACGGCGTGTGTTTCATCGATATCGAGCCGCTGCCGCGGGGTGGCGGCTTTGAGTTTGTGGACAAGATCCACGGGGGGTCGATTCCCAACCAGTTCATCCCCTCGGTGGAGAAGGGCGTGCGCAAATCGCTGGAGGAAGGCGTGCTCGCCGGCTATCCGGTCGTCGACCTCCGCGTACTCCTGGTCGACGGCAAGTACCACGAAGTCGATAGCTCAGACATCGCGTTCCAGATTGCCGGCTCGATGGCGTTCAAGGAGGCGGTCACCTCCGCCGGGCTGGTGCTGCTTGAGCCGATCATGAGCCTGTCAGTACGCCTGCCAGAGGAGCAGATGGGGGATATCATCGGAGACTTGAACGCGAAGCGTGGTCGGATCCTGGGGATGGAGCCGCAGGGCGATGGGACGACCGTCGTTCAGGCGCAGGTCCCGCAGGCCGAGGTGCTGCGGTATGCTTCCGACCTGCGGTCGATGACCGCCGGCCGGGGAGCCTTTACGATGGTTTTTTCGCACTATGAGGAGGTCGCCCCACACGTCGCGGACCGGGTGATCGCCGAGGCGAAGCACCACAAGGCCGAGGCGGCCTCGCGCTAAACGGAGACTGCGGGACCAAGGGACCAGGGTACCAAGGTGCCGGG
>JBIOXT010000229.1:0-10141 GCA_044869795.1 bacterium
GCGAGCACCGCGGTCAGGACATCCCCGACGGCGCGCCCGGCGGGCTGAGACCCATCGGTCATGAACCTGCGAAACGCGGCGACACTCCCGGCGAGCGTGAGTTGACGAAGATGCTGCAGCGGGGACGGCGCGGCTTCCGCGGCGGACGCCGTGCCCCCGAGCGAGGTCATGAGCTCAGCGGCGCGGACAAGCATCTCCTGCGCCCCGGTGAGGCGGACGCGGGCAAACGACTCAGTGGCGTCGAGCGGCGGCGGGAGCGGAGACAACACCCATGCCCAGCACTCGGGTGCTTCCGTGCTCTGCGTCATCAACGCCATGATAGCAGAGCACCATTCCGCTCAAGGCGTCAGTGCTGCCCGAGTGTTCCCTCCAGCCGGCAGCGGCGCTCCAGCCGGCCGAAGCCCCAGACTCCGACGACGGCCGTGAGGCCCATGAACCCAGCCGCCAGGGCAACCTCAGCGGGGAACGGCAGCAGCGAGTGGGTACCGAGCACAGCAGCCCGCAGGCCATCGTATCCGTAGGTCAGTGGAAGGACCAGGGAGAGCACCATCAGCGGTGCCGGCAAGACGCGCACGGGATAGTCCCGGCCGGACAGCAGGCCGAGCACGTAGTGACTCATGTCGATGAGGGTGTTGGCATCGCGCATCCGCAGCACCAGTCCCGCAATGAGGAACCCGATGCCGTAGAGTCCCGCGATCACCGGCAGCATGATCGCCAGGGCCGGCAGCAGCTCCCCGCGGAGTGAGATCCTGAAGACAAATGCGGCAAGGACCACGAACCCAAATGTCGTGACAGTCGTATAGAACACGCTCGCGATGGTCCGTCCGACCAGTAGCAGCACCGAGGGCTGGGGCACCAGCCAGTTGGACTCCAGCACGCCGGAGTCCATCTCGTTCTTCAACGCGAATCCCATCCCCCACATCACAGCGCTGACGTAGGCGGAAAGCACCCACCCGGTGACGACGAACGCCATGTAGTCGCCGGTGCCCGTCCAGGCGGCGAATCCTGGGGTCGATCCGTCGCGGGCGAACGTGCGGCCGAGGAAGTAGACCGGGGCCAGCCAGCCGATCGGTTCGACGATGCGCGCGACCAGGTTCAGCGGGTAGCGGACCATCAGCAGCAGATCCTTGCGGCTGACGGCGAGAACGACGCGCAGCGTCGCCGACACGATGTCCCTCTAGTGGTGGGCGAGGCCGCCGGTGCGCCGCGCCAACCGGTCCACGGCCTGGAACGCGATGTATCCGGTCCCCAGCAGCACGATCCCGGTCCAGGCAAGGAAAACCAGATCGGGCGCGAGGTCGATCGGCGGGGCCTGCTCGAGCAGCGCCATGCGCAGCGCGGCGATGGAACGGGTCAGTGGCAGCCACGCCGCGACCGCGCGCATCCAGTCCGGCAGGACGGCCACCGGGAACGTCATCCCCGCGAACACGAGAAAGACTGCGCGGACGAAGTACACCATCGCCTGCGCTTCCTTCACCCACAACACCATCGCGGCAAACGCCATGCCCAGGCCATAGACCCAGGGCACCGTGAGGGCGACCGCCGCCAGGGTCCCGAGTGGATGTAGGTGGAAGCGAACGCCGAGCAGCAGCACGAACTCGAGGCCACCAATGAGCAGGAAGAACAGAAAGTTGAGCGCGTGCGCGGCCGCACTGCCCAGCAGCAGCGCGAACCGCGGGACCGGGGTCAGCCAGTTCGACTCCAACGTGCCCCGGAGCTGTTCGTTGCGCAGCGACGTTCCCACGCTCCAGAGGGTGAGATTCAGCCACATCCACGCCGTGGTGCCCACGACGATGAAGCCGATGTAGTTTGTCGTACCCGCGGCCTGCGCAAAGGCCGCCATCCCCTCTTCCTGCGGACCGGCCAGGGCGCGGCTGCTGAACACGTAGGCCAGCGGGAACAACACCGGCCAGATCACCGCGGTGAGGATCCAACTTGGATATCGCCACACGATGCGCAGCTCCCGCCGGGCCACAGCCCAGACCAGGGAAACGCGGAAGCGCGGCGGTGCGGAAGCCTGGACCGTCTGCGTACTTCCGTTGTTAGTCACGCAGGCGGCGTCCCGTCAGCGAGATGAACACGTCTTCCAGGGAGGGCTCCACCAGCTGGAGGTGACGGACACGGATGCCGCGGCTGCTCACGGTCTCCACCGCCTTGGGCAGGGTGTCCCGGAGGTCGTCGAGGTGGACAACGACCTCCCATCCCCCATCGCCGGCTTGGGCCCGCACCGCGACGTCGGTGACCCCCGGCAGCTGGCGCAGGGCGGATTCCACGTCGTCGGACAACTCCTCGACCTCCAGGCGCAGGGCCGGGCCGGCGCTCAGCGACCGCTTCAGGATCTGCGGCCGTTCCAGCGCGATGATGCGGCCGTGGTCAATGATGCCGATCCGCTCACAGAGCTGGTCGGCCTCCTCCATGTAGTGCGTCGTGAGGATGATCGTCTTTCCCTCCGCGGCGTGGAGGTGACGGATGAGGTCGCGGATATTGCGCGCCGCCTGGGGATCCAGACCGGTCGTCGGCTCGTCGAGCAGGAGGATCGGGGGATCATGGATCATCGACTTGATCAGCGCCAGGCGCTGGCGCATCCCGGTGCTGTAGCGCTCGACGAGATCGTCTGCCCGCGGCGTGAGCTCGACGCGGTCCAGGAGCTGCCGGATGCGTTCGCGGGCCAACGGACGCGGCACCTGGTAGAGCGCCGCAAAGTACTCCAGGTTCTCCCGGCCGGTCAGTTTCCAGTAGATCGACCGCTCGCCCATCAGCACGACGCCGATGTGCCGGCGGACCGCCTCAGACTGGCCGACCACGTCGTATCCCCAGACCTGCGCGCGGCCTGAGGTGGGTTCCAGCAGCGTACAGAGCATGCGGATGGTCGTGGTCTTGCCGGCGCCGTTAGGACCGAGGAGGCCGAAGAGTTCGCCGCGGCGGATCTGCAGATCGATGCCGTCCACCGCTACGATCTCCCGGCGCACGACGCGCCGGTGGCCGGTGTTCTCGTCGACCGCCCGCGACAGGAACCGTTTTGTCAGCGCGGTCAGCTCAACGGCCTGCGCCGGGCCGGCGGACGTCACTCGACGGTGACCTCGATGAGGTTGCCGCCGGGCTCGCGGATGTTCACGATCTCCCCGATCGCCTCGCCCTCTTGAACCGCCCGTACCAGTTCGGCCAGGTTCACGCCCTGCTGCACCAGCCGCGCGCGGGTATCTTCAGGAATCAGAGAGACGAGCGTCCCCGCGACCGTCACCGGGACCGTGAACTGGACGTTCTGCCCACCGGCGCGACGGATGCGGATACGGAGGGTGCGGGCGGGCTGACGGGGCGAGCGGTCCAGTTCATCCAACAGGCGCGCGCCTTCCTCGGGGGTCACCTTTCCGTCTTTCACCATCTCGAGGATGCGCAGGCGCTCGTTCATCCCTTGGCGCCCCGGATGCTGATATCGCCGCGGGTCGTGCGGAGCGTGATGGTGGCGTCCGGGCCGTTGAGGACGCCGCGCAGAATCCGCCGGCGGAGCGTTCCCTGGTCGGTCGCGCGATCCTGCAGCGGCAGGGAACAGCTGACCTCTCCCGACATCGTCGCCGCATCCAGCGTGGCGCGCGCCTCCGGTGGCAGCGCAACATCGATGTCGCCGCTCATCGTTTCCGCGTTGAGCACCCCGCCCTTCGGCACAGGCCACCCCGCGACGCCCACGTCGCCGGAGAGCGTGCGCAGCCGGACGCTGCTCCCCTGCGCGCCGCCGAGCTCAACGTCACCGTTCTTCGCTTCGACGTCGACGTTGCCGGCGATGTCGCCCACCGACACATCGCCGTTCAGCACATCGATCGAGACGGCGCCGCCGCCCTTCAGGCTGACGTCTCCGTTGAGGATGCGCCCGCTCACCTGGCCGCGCACCTCGCTGCCGGCGATGTCGCCGCTCTTCACGTCGAGCCGGACGTCGCCTTCGATGCGCCGGAAGACGATGTCGCCCGAGGCCACCGCCAGATCGAGGGGGCCGTCCTGGCTGAGGATGTGCACGTCCCCCCTGGCGATGCGCGCCTCCAGACCGCCGCGGAGCCCCTCCGACCGTACGTCGCCTTTGGCGATGTCGAGGGAGACGGCGACGCCCGCCGGTACTTCAATCTCCAGATCGACGCGGCGCCGCGTCTCGGCAGCCATCGGCGCGCCGACAAGGATCCGCGCCCCCTCACGATGCGGTCCGATGTCGAGCGTCTCGGCGAGCCGCCGCGCCTCCTCAGCCGTGACCGACCACACGCGCTTGCGGGCGACCACGCGCAGATCCGGACCGGCCGAGCCCACGAGGCGCACGTCCCCCCACGCATTTTGCACCGCGACGACCTCCCCCGGTGCCATCCGCGCGGTCGCGGTCGATTCGGCCCACCCTTCCTCCAGACCCCGGAGGCCGCGGATGACGTGCCTGAATCCGGCCCTCCACGGTTTGGACTGCCGCAGTCCGCGCAGGACCTCGCCGGGGATGGACTCCCGCAGTTCCTGGAAGATCCCCCGCAGTTCGCCGGCGATGTCGGGGATATCCGTGCCCGGATGCCCCATCTGCGGCGTCTCTTCTTCAGGGTGAGTGGGGCGTTCGGCCGCGGTCTCTTCGCTCAACGCCTGCAGCAGGGCATCGGCCTCTTCGACCGAGACCTTCCCCTCCTTCAGCATCCTCAGCACCATCTCACGCTCTTCGTTCATCGGCGCCCCCCACGGTCGTGACGGTCATCCCTTCAGGTCTTTAAGCAGACGCAGCGCTTCGTCGGCCTGGATTTTCCCGGCGTCGAGCGCATCAAGAATCTCTCGCCGGCGGCGGACGGCCTCGCCTCGGCGGTCGGGCTCAGCGGTGAACCCCAGCGCCGCCAGCATGCCTTCGAGGCGGCTGCGGACGGTCGGATAGGACAAGCCGAGCTCCCGCTCGACATCCTTGAGGTTGCCGCGGGCTTTGAGGAACAGTTCAAGAAACGCCAGCTGCTCGGGTTCGAGCCGGTTGAACCTGGACAATTCAAAGTGCCCTTCCACGATCGTGCCGCACGACGTGCACTGGAGCTTCACGACCTCCAGATCGTGGCTGCAGACCGGGCACTTTCCGGGAGTCTGTGGCATGACGGACTAGGCTCGCTTCGGAACCGGCCGGGAGCCGCCGGGGATCCAGGTCAGAAGCTCTTTCGGCGCGGCCGGGCGTGAGGCCTCGGCTGCAGCCCGCTCGAGTCGGTATTGCTCCGCGGCCTGCAGGAGATCATCAACCCTCTCCCTTCCCAGTCGCTCGAGGACGTACATGTTCTCGACCATGATTTCACCTCCGTATTACCATTAAGGTGATTTCTATGGTGAGATAGTAACCACTAAATTGATAATTGTCAAGTTCAATCTGCCATATCGCAATATTTATCGCACATACGTTTGCTATTTCCCCCGCTTGGACCCGCGGAGTCCCTCCAGGGTTGCTCCCTCCCGTTCCAGCAACCGCTGCTTGAGAGCAACACCCCCGCGCAGCGAATATCCGCCGAGCCCGCCGTCGCTCCGCACCACGCGGTGGCAGGGGATCAGCAACGGCAGCGGGTTCTTCGCGCATGCGTTGCCGACTGCCCGCGTCGCCGTGGGGTGCCCGATGCGCGCCGCGATCTCACGGTAGGTCCGGACCTCCCCTCTGGGGATCCGCTGCAGCTCGCCGAGGACCCGGCGTTCGAAGGGGCCGACCAACGAGAGATCGAGCGGTCCCGCAAATTCCTTGCCGGTGGTCAGCGCCGTTTTGATCTGCCGGATCAGGGACAGGGGCGGCGCCGGATCACGCTCGGCGGTGCGGCCGAAGCGCTGCTGGACCGCCTGCTCAAACGCCCGATCACTCGCGGCGAGGTCGACGTGGGTTACCCCCTGATCGCTGTAGGCCGCGTAGATCGTCCCGATCGCCGCATCGAATGACGCGTACTTCCAGGGCTGAACCGTCCGGGGGCCCATCAACTCCTGATCGTGCCAGTGGACCAGAAGTTCGGTCATCTTGTCCTTGCTCAACGGTTCCAGCGCCGCGGCGGGCCGGCCGTAGATGGTGATGATCACCGGCTCGCCGGCCATGGCCGTGCGGACAAGCTCGTTCGTCCGGTTCTTCAACTCGGCGGTACTGGCGACGCGCATCGCGGCCACCTCCCGGTGCCTGGCACCATTAGGGCTATTATTATAGCCGTTGATTATAGCCATAATAAGAGCCGCGCGGCGGGCCGTCAAGAGGGGAATCGCTAGAATCTGGCGACGCGCCAGATGCCGTCGGCTGACCGCTGCAGCTCGATCGACGATTCGGACCGCTGTTTGCCCAATAGCAGGTAGATGCGGTATTCGGCAGTAGCGCCGTCGTCGCTGAGGGAGATGCGTTCGGCCGTGCGGAGCGTCTCGGCAAGGGCGAAGCGCGCCGTGTCGGTGAGCCCGCCGAATGTTGCCCGCTGCTGAGGCCGCCGCTGCGGGATGAACTGCCTGAGGTAGTTGGACTCGTCGCCGTTCTCGAGCGCGGCGCGCAGGTTCTCCAGCGTATGCTCGGGGGTGGAAGGCGCGACCTGAACATCGATCGGCAGGAGCTCGGCGACCGGGCCTTGCGCGCCGGTTGGTTGAAGCCGTCCGGTGATCCGGTCCCCTACCCGGACCGCCACGGGAAGGTTGATGACCAGCCGGACCGACCGGGTCGCGCCGCCGATCAGGGTCGAGAGTGTGCGCGGAATCGTGTCGACGTACGGACGAAGCTCGGAGGTCGGGGCGAGTTCGAGGGCGGCGACCGCCGTGCGGGCGCGAAGGACCACGTCGACGATCCGATAGGCGTTCGGCGGCAGCGTGAGCGCCACGGCCCGCGGCTCCCAGGACAGGGACGCAGGCGCCACGCAGCCTGCCGCGAGCACGGCCACGATCGGCACCACCACCGCGCGGCCGAGCCGCATCTAGGGCCGGAGGGCTTCGTCCCTGTACCGCGTGTCGGGGTGGTCGCGCAGGTAGTCCGCGACCCGCTGGGCGGTCTTGGGCCCGAGCACGTCGGCGATCTGCTCGACGCTGGCCTGGCGGATCTCGCGCACGGATCCGAAGTGGCGGATCAGGTCGCGCTTGCGCTTCTCGCCGATGCCGGCGATTTCATCGAGGACCGAAAAGACGATCCGGCGCTCGCGCAGTTTCTGATGGTAGGCGTTGGCGAAGCGGTGGGCCTCGTCCCGCACCCGCTGCAGCAGGCGCAGCGCATGCGAGTCGCGGGGGAGCCCGATCGGATCGGGATGCTCCACCGTGACGAGCAGCTCTTCACGTTTGGCCAGGCCCACGGCCGGGATGTAGACGTTGTACTCGAAGAGGACCTCGCGCGCCGCGTTGAGCTGGCCCCGGCCGCCGTCGATGAGGATCAGGTCAGGCATCACCGACCACTTGACGGGGACCGGTTCGTCGCGGTCGAGTTTCTCCTGCTCCTCGCGGGCCATCGCAAACCGCCGCCGCAGCATCTCCTGCAGCATCGCGTAATCGTTGGGGCCTTCCGTCCACTTCATCTTGAACCGCCGGTACCCGCGCTTGTAGGGCCGGCCGCCTTCAAAGACGACCAGCGACCCCACGGTTTCCCCGGCCTGGAAGTTGCTGATGTCGTACGCCTCGATGCGGAACGGCGGGTTCTCCAGGGCCAGGACGTCCTGCAGCTCTTTGATGCCCGCCCCTTCCAGGCCGGCGATCCGCGCGCGTTCCTGGGCGAGGAACAGCGCCGCGTTCTCCGCGGCCATGTCCACCAGACGCCTGCGCTCCCCGCGCTGCGGGACCATCACGTCCACTTTGCTGCCCCGCCGCGTGGACAGCCAGGCGGCGATAGTCTCGCCGTCGTCGACCGGGTGCTGCGCCACGACTTCGCGGGGGACGCCGGGGGCGTCCTGGTAATACTGCTTGAGGAACTCCGCGAGGATGTGGCCGAACGCCAATCCGCGCGTCCCCTCCAAGATGAAGTGCTCCTGCCCCTGCAGCCGCCCGCCGCGGATGAACAGGGTCTGCACGCAGGCGAGATCTCCGGCCTGCGCCACGGCGACCACGTCGCGGTCCTCCAGACCGACGCTCGCTGTGCGCTGCTTCTCGTAGATGGCGTCCATGGCCTGGATCTGGTCCCGCAGCTGCGCCGCGCGCTCGAATTCCTTGGCCTCGGCGGCGCGGCGCATTTCCACGCGCAGTTCGTCCAGCAGCGACTCCTGCCGACCTTCCAGGAACATCGAGGCCTGCCGGACCTGGTCCGCGTACTGCTCGGCGGTCGCCCCCCACGCCACGCACGGCGCGGTGCACTGGCCGATGAAGTAGTCCAGGCAGGGACGAGGAAGGTCGCGCGTGATCTCGATCTTGCAGGAGCGGAGCTTGAAGAGCTTGCGGATCGTGCGGATGGTGCGCCGCACAAGCTTGGGCTCATGGTACGGGTAGGGCCCGAAGTACTTGCCGCCGTCGCGGACGACCCGGCGGGTCATCAGGATCTTGGGGAACGCCTCGTTGGTGATCTTGACGTACGGGAAGGCCTTGTCATCCGCCATCCGCACGTTGTAGAAGGGGCGGTGGCGCTTGATCAGGTTGATCTCGAGGATCAGCGCCTCGACCTCCGTCTCACAGGCCACGACGTCGAAGTCGACGATCTTCGACATCAGGTGCCGGATGCGCGGACTCTCCGCGTGCCCGCTCTCCTGGAAATACTGGCGGACGCGATTGCGCAGGGAGGCGGCTTTGCCGACGTAGATCACCCGGCCCGCCGCGTCCTTCATCAGGTAGACGCCGGGGCGGGTGGGGACGAGTTTGAGTTTCTCTTCGAAGGTCACAGCGACCGCAGAACCTGCCCGAGCCGATCCAATCCCGCCTGCAGTTTGGCCTTCTCCCCGCCGAAGCCGACGCGGAGGAATCCGTCCATCAGGAAGTGATCGCCGGGCACGACCAGCACGCTGTGCTCACGCCTCAAGCGCTCGGCCAGCTGGGTCGAGTTCACCGACGCGTGATAGCGCAGGAACGCAATCGCCCCGGCTTTCGGCGGCACCCAGGAAAGACTATCGGTGAGGCCGCCGGCCCAGCGCGTGAGGGTTTCCAGACCCTCGGCGAGGATGCCCCGCGAGCGCATCGCGATCCGTTGATACGTGCGAGGGGTCAGCGCCATCCTGGCCACGTTGTCACTGAGCACGCTGGGCGCGATCGACGTGTAGTCATGGTATCCCCACAAGGTTTCGGCCAGGTCATGCGGCGCCACGATCCACCCGATGCGCAGCCCCGGCAACCCGTAGGCCTTGGACAGTCCCCCGGTGACGATCACCTTGCGGGCGCGATCCCAGAACGACGGCGTCGGGTGGGCGTCCAACTCGGCCCCACGATAGACCTCGTCGGCCACCACCCAGGCGTCCACGCGCGCGGCCGCCTCGCAGATCGCGTTCATGCCGTCGACGGACAGGACGGCGCCGGTGGGATTATTGGGATTGCAGACAAAGACGGCCTTCGTGCGGGGCGTCACAAGACGCTGCAGCGCCTCGTAATCCGGCGCCCACTGCGCATTCTCGTGCAGCCACCAGGGGTGCGCCGTTGCCCCCCAGGTCGTCGCCAGCACCGGAATCTGCATGTAGTTGGGCTGCATCACGACCACCTCGTCGCCGGGCTCCAGCAGCGCCCAGCTGACGAGGAAGTTCGCCTCGGCCGCGCCGGTCGTCACCAGCACATGCTCGGCGCCGGCCCCGTGGTAGAGTGACGCGATCCGGTTGCGCAGCTCCTGACTGCCGTTGGTAAACCCGTATCCGATGGGTTCGTGGCTGAGGACTTCAACCAGCCAGGAGTGATCGACGAGGCCCGCCAGGGTGAGCGGATGCACCCCGCTGTCAGCGAGGTTGTACTCGACTTCGTTCTCCCAGGCGGACTGGAACCGTTCCATCTCGAACCGCTCGACTTTCATGGCGGCACCTCGCGGCGTGATGCGCTATGTGCTTCCGTTGAGGCGCGTGGACCGCCTGCGCGGTCCGTCGCCCGACAGCGCGAACTGTTTCTCGCCGTTGAGGGTGCGCTTCAGGAATTGTCCGGTGTAGGAGTGCGGCGCCCCCGAGACCTGCTCGGGGGTTCCCTCCGCGATCACCTGTCCTCCCAGTTCCCCGCCTTCAGGACCCAGATCGATGATCCAGTCCGCGGTCTTGATCACGTCCAGGTTGTGTTC
>JBIOXT010000230.1:0-6450 GCA_044869795.1 bacterium
TGACAGCGTTGGGCGGACAGTGTTACGCTTCTCCTCGTCACAGCCATCGAGATGGCTGAAAGGAAAGGAGGTGAGGCCGACGATGCGTAGTCTGACCCCGGCCCACCTGGAAAGGTTTCGCGGGTAAGACGGAGGTTTGATCTCTTCCGTCACGCGTCCTGGCTCGTGGGCCGGGGCGCTTTTTTTTGGTTACCATTCCGTTGCACCCCGTGGGGTAGAATGTCTGAGAGTCTCCCATGCATCGCGACGCCGATGTTGCCATCGTTGGGGCCGGGCCCGCGGGCTGCGCGGCCGCCATCCGCCTCGGCACCCACGGCTACCGCGTTCTGCTGATCGACCGCGCGACATTCCCGCGGGACAAACCGTGCGGCGACTACTGTGACCCCGGCGCCGTCGCGCTGCTCGACGCGCTCGGAGTCCTTCCATCGGTCCAGGCGGCCGGAGCCGTGCCGATCGACGGGATGCGGATCGTCGCCCAAGACGGGACCGCGATCCATCCGCAGTTTCCAGCCGGCCGCCATGGGCTGCTGATCCGGCGGCTGGCCCTCGACGCGAACCTGGTCGGTGGGGCGGCTCGCACCGGCGCCGACGTGCTCGAAGGGACGCGCGTGCTCGACCTGCAACCCCGAGACGGCCACGTCATCCTGCGGACGGATCCGCCGGGAACGCTGTCCGCGTCGATGGCCATCGTCTGCGACGGCATGCACTCGTCGATCGCACGGAAACTGGGTCTGCTGAGTGCGATCCCGCCCCGGCGGTACACCGTCGGCGCGTACTTCTCAGGGCTGGCCGGACCGCCGCGGGGAGAGCTCCATCTGGGACCCGGCCTGTACTGCGGCGTGGCGCGATTCGGGGACGGATCGGCGAATGTCTGCATGGCGCTGCCGCGAAGCCGGCTGCGCCGGGGAACGGCGGATCGGGCATTCATCGAGGCCCTCGGCACGCTGCCCCGCCTCGCCGCTGAACTGTCGTCCGCGCGACGGGAGGGCCGGTACCGGTCCGCGGGCCCGATCGGCTTCCGCAGCAACCACGTCGTCACCGATCGGGTCGTGCTGGCAGGCGACGCCGCCGCCCAGGTCGATCCGTTGACCGGCCAAGGGATCTTCTTCGCGCTGCGGTCGGGGATGCTCGCCGCCGATGTGGCTGCGGCGGCGCTGACGGCTGGAGATGCCAGCCGGCCCGGGCTGGCGCGATACGCCGACCAGCGGCGGACCATGTTCGGACCGAAACTACGGGTCGCCCGGCTGCTGCAGTCCCTCGCACTGAAACCCCGGCTCACACCGGTCCTGATCCGGCGCCTGCGCGCACGGCCTGCGCTGGCACGAGAATTGATCGGCGCGGCCGGAGATGTCTCCCCGGCGCGTCAGATTCTTGCTCTGCGGTACGTCGTGCAGTTGGTGGCGGGACGCGATGCACTTGGTGCATGAGGCCGGGGTCCGCGCATCCGCAGCGGCGATCTTCGAGATCGGCGCCGCGGTCGAGCGGTGGCCGCAGCTCGACTCTGCGTACCGCTGGTGCCGGATTCTTGAACGGACCGCTGACCGCACCGTCTTCGAGATGGCCGGAAACATCCGGGGATGGCCGGGGCGGTGGACGGCGGTGCAGGAATTGATTCCCGTCGACCACCGCATCGTGTTCGTCCACGTGCGTGGACTGACGAGGGGCATGCGCGTGGAATGGTCAATGTCCGAAGACGGGCCGGCCACGCGCCTGCGGATTACGCACGAGCTCCAGCTGCGCTGGCCGCTGATCGGCCGAATCGTCTCGAATCGAATCGTAGGTCCGATATTCATCGACTGGATCGCCCGCCGGACGCTTTCCGCGGTGCGGCGGGCCGTCGAGAACGGGGTGTCAGGATGACAACCGCACGACGCGTCGTCGTCACGGGTATTGGAGCAATCACGCCGATCGGTTCCGGAGCCGTGGGACTCTACGAGGGGATGCGCCGCGGGGAATCCGCCATCTCGCGCATCAGCCGGTTCGACGCCTCAGGATATGGCTCACAGATCGCGGGCGAAGTACGCGATTTCGATCCGGCCCGGTATATGGACGCCAAACGCGTCCGCCGGCTGGATCGGTTTGCGCAATTCTCCGTCGCCGCGGGCCGGCAGGCCGCCGATGACGCCGGACTGCACCTTGAGGACGAAGACCGCGACCGCATCGGCTGCTTCATCGGCGCGGCGCTCGGCGGCGGCGCATTCGCCGAAGAGCAGCACGAGATCTTTCTGCGCGAAGGGATCCGCCGCATCAAGCCGACCCTGGCGCTGGCGGTGTTCAGCGGCGCCGCGTCGTGCAACGTGGCGATCGAGCTGGGGTTGACCGGCCCGAGCAGCGCCAACTCGGATTCGTGCAGCTCCGGCGCGATCGCGATCGGCTCGGCGTTCCGCGAGATCCGCGAGGGCCATGCCGACGTCATGTTCGCCGGCGGGGTCGAGTGCCCGCTGTCGCCGCTGATCTTCGGGTCGTTCGACCTGATCCGCGCCATGTCCACGCGCAACGATGCGCCGGCGCGGGCCTGCCGGCCGTTCGATCGGGGCCGCGACGGGTTTGTGATGGCCGAGGGCGGCGCCGTCCTCGTGCTGGAGGAATTGGGTCGGGCCGCGCGGCGGAATGCGCCCATCTACGGCGAGGTGCTGGGCTACGGCGCCAGCAACGACGCCTACCACATGACGGCGCCGCTGCCGTCGGGTGCGCAGGCGGCGCGGGCGATGCGGCTGGCGTTGCTCGAGGCGGGCCTCGAAAGCGAGCAGGTCGGCTACGTCAACGCGCACGCCAGCTCGACGCCGTTGAACGACAGCACCGAAACCCGGGCGATCAAAGCGGTGCTCGGCGAGCATGCCTACCAGGTGCCGGTCAGCGGGACCAAGGCCATGCACGGCCACGCCCTGGGCGCGACGGGCGCGATCGAGGCGGCAATCTGCATGCTGGCGTTCCGGCATGACTACCTGCCGCCGACCGTGAACCTGGATGATCCCGACCCGGAGTGCGATCTCGACTACATCCCCCACGTCGGCCGCGAGCAGCGCGTCGACTACATCGTCAGCAACTCGTTCGGTTTCGGGGGCATCAACGCCACGCTGGCCTTCGGCCGCTACCCCTAACTGCCGAGATTAGGGGATTCGGGATTAGGGGAACAAGACCCGAATGTACCTGCATCCGCCCCAAGAACCTACTCCTACTCCTCTACTCCCGAAGTCCCGTCAGTCAACTGCCCGCAGCCGCGGCAGCAGGGCCAGCGCGAGCACGACGACCACGGCGCCGCCGGCGGACAGGGCCGGACCCACCCCGATGACATCCCCCAGGGCGCCGACAGGAAGACTGCCCAGCGCGAACCCGCCGAACGCCACCATGCTGTACAGACCCATCGCCCGGCCGCGGGCATGTGCGGGGACGGTCAGCTGCAGCAGGGTGTTTGCCGACGCCATCGCCAGGGCTTGCGTCGTTCCCACCGCCACGAGCATCAGCAGCGCGGGCCAGAACCAGCGCATCAACCCAAAGACCGTGACGGCGAGGCCGAAACACAGGGTGGCGATGCCCAGCAGTCCGCCTTTGCCGCGGCGGGACGACAGCCAGCCCACCAGCAGCAGCGCGGCGACGGTACCGATCCCCGGCGCCGACTGCAGCAGGCCCAGTCCTTCCGCACCGACCTGCACGACCTCGCGCGCAAACGATGGCATCAGCCGCACGTACGGCCGGCCGAAGAAACTCAGCACGGCGACGGTGCCCAGGAACAGCACGATCTGGGGATGGCGCCGCAGCAGCGCCATGCCCTCGCGGAAATCCTCCGACACGCGCACGCGGCCGACCCGCTCCTGCCGCGGCACCGACATCACCAGCAGCGCCGCCAGCACCGCCAGGTACGAGACCGCGTTCACGAAGAACGCGCCGGCTTCACCCACCGCGGCGATCATCACGCCGCCCAGCGACGGTCCGATGATGCCGGCGCCGTTGAACGCCACGGAGTTGAGGCTGATCGCGGTCAGCACCTCGTGGTCGGCGACCAGCGACGGGACCATCGAGTGCCTGGCCGGCATGTCGAACGCCTGCACCAGCGAGTTCAGCCCGCCGATCACGAAGATCTGCCAGATCTGGATGCGCTGCGTGATCGTCAGCACGGCCAGAGTCGTCGCCGACGCCGTCAGGACGAGATTGGTGGCCAGCAGCAGCCTCCGGCGATCGACGCGGTCCGCGGTCGTCCCGCCGAGCAGCGCGAAGAGCAGCCGCGGCACGGCCTGCGTCGCCGCCAGCAGGCCCAGATACACCGGGGACCCGGTCAGCCGGTCAACCAGATAGCCGAGAGCGACGAACTGCATCCACGAACCGATGTTGGAGATGATGAGCCCCGTCCACAGCAGGCGGAAGTTCCGGTAGCGCAGGGGAGCAAAAGCAGACACCCGGCCCTGAAGTTTGATTGCCGGCGTGACGACGGAGTCATCAGACACGTCCTCATTCTAACAACCTCACACCAGGAAGGCGGCCCCCCCCGTCCGGGGAAAATCAGCACAGCACGAGCGCGTGGAGTAATCTCAAGGGGGGTTCACCTCATGCACGTCACCGATATCACGAATCCACGGGGGGTCTTTCCGAGGTTTGCCCGGTGGGCCGCACACGCCGCGGGGCATTCGGGCACATTCGGCCTGGCGCTGCTGATCATCGTCGTGTGGGCGATCACCGGCCCGCTGTTCCACTTCAGCGATACCTGGCAGCTGGTCATCAACACCGGGACGACGATCGTCACGTTCCTGATGGTCTTCCTCATCCAGAACACGCAGAACCGCGACACGATCGCCCTGCAGCTGAAAATCGACGAATTGATCCGGTCGATCGAAGGCGCCCACAACGTCCTACTCGACCTGGAAGAATTGACCGAAGAAGAGCTGGAAGAGATCCGGAAGCGCTATGCCGCTCTGGCGTTGAAGGCCCGCGATGAAATCCGAAAAGGACACCGGGACACCGGACGCCCGGCGGTGGTGCTGCAGGCCCCTGAAAAGCCAAAACGCTAGACGAGCAGAATCAGATCGGCGCTAACGCTCAGATCCCGCCGTGGGTTTGTTGAATCGATTCATCGCCGCTGCGGACCCCTCCAGAACCGCCGTCTCCAGCGCGTCGACGGCTCGGTCCACAGCGGCATCCAGCACGCGGCGCTCCGCTGCCTCGACCGGGGTCAAGACGAAGTCTGCCGGGTCCGTTCCTTCCGGCGGGCGGCCGATGCCGATCCGCAGCCGGGGGAACTCCTCGCTGCCCAGGGCATCAATGACCGAGCGCAGCCCATTGTGCCCGCCGTGGGAACCGCCCGCGCGCAGCCGGATGCGGCCGAGGGGCAGGTCGAGATCGTCGACGATCACGTAGATCTCCTGCACGGAGACGCGGTGGCGCCGGCGCAGGTCGGCGACGGCTGTGCCGCTGACGTTGACGTAGGTCTGCGGTTTAGCGAGCAGGACCCGGTGACCATCGACCCGCGCCCGGCCGACGAGCGCCCAGCCGTCTTCTTCGGCCACCGCGATCCCCCAGCGCCGGGCGAGCCGGTCGATGACCTCCCACCCGACATTGTGCCGCGTGCCCCGGTACTTTCGGCCAGGATTGCCTAAGCCCGCGATGAGTTTCATCCCAACCCCGCTAGACGCGGTAAGAGAAAAGAGGCCGCCCGATCAGGCGGCCTCCAGGAACGTTACGCAGAACGGAACGTTAGTCTTCCTTCTCGCCCGTCTCGGGTGCCTTGCCCTTCTCTGCGGCGGGCTTCGCCTCCGCGCCGGGCTTGCCCTCAGCGGCGGCTTCGGCAGCCGGTACCTCGGCGGTGGGCGCAGCCGGCGCCGCCTCTTCAACGACCTTCGGTGTCGTCACCAGCGCGACGACCTCTCCAGGCGAGCTGATCACGGTCACCTCTGCCGGCACCTGGAGGTCCGACACGTGGATGGCGTGGCCGATGGTCAACTCGCTGACGTCGACGTCGATCGATTCCGGGATCTGCGTCGGCAGACACTCCACGAGGAGGTCCCGCAGGTGGATCTCCAGCACCCCACCCTCGGTCACACCCTTCGGCGTGCCCGTGAACGTGAGCGGGACGTGGGCCTCGATCGCTTCGGTCAGGTCGATGGTGTGGAAGTCGACGTGAGTGATCGTCTCCCGCGCGAAGATATCGCGCTGCACGTCCTTCACCATGACCGTCTGCGCCGCCAGATCCCCGTCGGACAGGGCCAGGTCGATCAGCACGTTCAGTCCGGCGTGGGTGTGCAGCGCGCCGCGCAGCGCCTTCCCGTCGACGGCCACGGGCACCGCGTCGATGCCGCGGCCGTACACCACCGCGGGGATCTGGCCGTTGCGCCGCAACCGGCGGACGGTGTTCTTACCGACGCCTTCGCGGCGCCGGGCACTCAATTGCACCCTTTCCATTACACGGTCCTCCTGAGCAGATGAGACTCGAACATTATAGCAAAGCGCGATAAAAGCGAT
>JBIOXT010000231.1:0-18502 GCA_044869795.1 bacterium
AAGACGTCCGCGCCCCACGTCTGCATCATGATCTTGCGGTAGGGTTTCTGATCGTAGCTGACCTTCACCATGTAGACGGTGCACTCCAGCCCGAACAGGCGGCACGCCAGCCCCAGCGACCGCACCAACGCCGGCCGGGGCATTCGCGCGGCGACGCCCGACTCACTGGGGAGTCTGGGGATCGCCATCAGCGAGGCGGTGGAAGACGCCGCCACCCATGATGACACCAAGTACTCCCTGGGCAGCGTCCTCAACCACGTGCTGCTCCATCAGACGGTCATCGGGCTCGAGGCCAAGGAGCAGATGGAGATGGCCGGAGACTACCCCGACATCGTCATTGGATGCGTGGGCGGGGGCAGCAACATGTCCGGGCTCAGCTTTCCGTTCCTGGCCGACAAGTTCAAGGGAAAGACGGTGCGGGTGATCGCCGTCGAGCCGGAAGCCTGCCCGACGCTCACGCGCGGCCTCTACCTCTACGATTTCGGCGATACCGCGGCGACCACGCCGCTGCTGAAGATGTATACGCTGGGCCACGGGTTCGTGCCGCCCGCGATCCACGCCGGCGGGCTCCGCTACCATGGGGATGCCCCGCTGGTCTGTCTGCTGTACGACCACGGGTTCATCGAGGCCGTGGCCTACGGCCAGCGCACCGTGTTCGATGCCGCCCTCCAGTTTGCCCGCACGGAAGGCATCCTGCCGGCGCCGGAGTCTGCCCACGCCGTGCGCAAGACGATCGATGAAGCGATGGCCTGCAAGCGCGACGGCACCGCGCGGGTCATTCTCTTCAACCTCAGCGGGCACGGTCACTTCGACCTGGGGGCATACGAGGCGTACCTCGCCGGGCGGCTCGAAGATTATGCCTACCCGGCCGCGGAAGTGGAAGCGGCCATGAAGGAACTGGCGGCGATCCAGCCCTCTTGATTGTTATTGACCGAGGTCAAGAATTACGCTACGCTACGGACGCTCAATTCCACCGCGCTGACACGGAGGGACGCATGGCCGGTTCGCTGTTGATCATGCTCCGGGAGGGCCTCGAGGCGGCCCTCATCGTCGGGATCATCCTGGGCTATCTCGCGAAGACCGGGAACCGGTCCCGGTTTGGGGCGGTCTGGGCCGGGGTCGCGCTGGCGGCGGCCGGCAGCCTCCTGGTCGGGGGCGCGATCTTCTTTACCGCCGGCGGGTTGGAAGGGCGCGCCGAAGAGATCTTCGAAGGAACCGCGATGTTCACCGCCGTCGGCGTCCTCACGTACATGATTTTCTGGATGCGCCGCCAGTCCATCAATATCCGGGCCCACCTGCAGGCCCAGATCAACACCGCGCTGGCGACCGGGTCGGTGGCGGCGATGGGCGTGCTCGCATTCGTGGCCGTGGGCCGGGAAGGCGTGGAGAGCGCATTGTTCATGTTTGCCGCGTCACAGACCTCGACGTGGGCGGCGGCGCTGGCCGGAGGCGCGGTGGGATTGGCGGCCGCGGCGGTGCTCGGCTACCTGCTCTACCGCGGGATCTTCCGGTTGAACCTCCGCGCGTTCTTCAACGTGACCAGCGTCCTCTTGCTGCTCTTCGCCGCCGGACTGCTGGCACACGGCATCCACGAATTCCAGGAGGTCGGCTGGATTCCGATGCTGGTGGCCCCGGTCTGGGATACAAATGCCATCCTGCACGACGCATCCACCGTGGGGAGTTTCGCCAGGACGCTTTTCGGCTACAACGGGAGTCCCTCGCTGCCGGAGGTCCTCGCATACGCGGTGTACCTGATCCTGATCGGCTGGGCGTATTTCCGCCCGCCGACCGCACGGGAACTCCGCACAACGCGCGCCTAAACGCAATTCGCTGTTAGAATGGGGCCAAGATGCGCCCCGGTTGGCTGCTCGACCTCAATGACGGCATCACCCCCTACGGCGACGCTTTGGCGCTGCAGCGCCTGCTCGTAGCCGCACGCCAGCGGGGTGCGATCGGCGACGGATTGATCCTCCTCGAGCACGAGCCGGTCTTCACCATCGGGCGGTCAACTAAGACCGAACACCTGGTCCTTCCCCGCGAATACCTGGCAGCCCGGGGGTTCGGAGTCTACGACATCGAGCGTGGGGGCAGCGTGACCTACCACGGTCCCGGACAGCTCGTCGGGTATCCAATCATCGATCTGCGCTCATATGACGAGGACATCGGCAAGTTCATGCGCGCCCTGGAGCAGACGCTGATCGACCTCCTCGACCGCTTCGGCCTGCCGGCCGCTCGGCTCCCAGGCTACCCGGGGGTATGGGTGGACGGGAAGAAGATCGCGGCACTGGGGGTGGCAGTCAAGCGAAAAGTGACGATGCATGGTTTCGCCCTGAACGTTGACCCGGATCTCGCCCACTTTTCGTTCATCAATCCCTGCGGTCTGGGCCGCGACGTCACGTCGATGGCCGCCGTGCTGGGCCGGCCCATCGCGGTGACCGTGGTACGGGACTCGGCCGCGGCCAATTTCGGCCGGATCTACGATCTGGACCTGCAGCCGGTCTCCCGTGCGCAGCTGCTGCGGACGGGTTCCGCCGAGCCCGTGTCCACCGCCGCCGGCTGAGGTTATGTCGGGCCGCCGCCGCTTCGAAACGCGTGCGATCCACGACGGGCAGGCACCCGATCCCGCGACGGGCGCCGTCATCCCACCGATCTATCAGACGGCAACCTACGCGCAGGATGCTCCGGAAGTCCATAAGGGCTTCGATTACTCCCGGACCGCCAACCCTACGCGCGCGGCGCTGGAGACCTGCCTGGCGTCGCTGGAAGACGGACAGTACGGGCTGGCCTTCGCCTCGGGCATGGCGGCGATTACTACGACCGCGTACCTGTTGCGGCCCGGCGACCACGTTCTGGCGCCCGATGACGTCTATGGAGGCACGCACCGTCTGTTCCAGCACGTACTCACCCGGTACGGCATCGAGTCCGCCTTCGTGGATATGACCGATCCCACGCGGATCGAAGCCTCGCTGACCCCGCGCACACGGCTCGTTGTCGTCGAGACGCCCACCAATCCGTATTTGAAGATCCTCGACATCGCGGCCATTGCTGAGCTGGCTCACGCCGCGGGCGCCCTCGTCGTGGTCGACAACACCTTCGCCACGCCGTACCTGCAGCGGCCGCTGGGCCTGGGCGCCGACATGGTCGTGCACTCCACCACCAAGTACCTGGGAGGCCACAGCGACGTCGTCGGCGGGGCGGTGATCACCAACAGCCGCGACGTGTTCGATACGCTGAAGTTCCACCAGAATGCCGCCGGCGCGGTGCCCGGGCCGTTCGACTGCTGGCTGGTGCTGCGCGGCCTCCGGACCCTGGCGGCCCGGATGGACCGGCACGGCACCGGAGCGAGCGCGGTGGCGGAGTTCCTGCGCGGGCACCAGGCCGTGGCCCGCGTCTTCTATCCCGGCCTGCCGGATCACCCCGGCCGCGCCCTGGCGAGCCGCCAGATGTCGGGGTTCGGCGGAATGGTCTCGTTCATTGTGCGCGGAGGGGAGCCGGCGGCGCGCAGGGTGGCGGCCGCGACCAAAGTCTTCACGCTTGCCGAAAGCCTCGGCGGAGTGGAGTCGCTCCTCGATCATCCCGCGTCGATGACCCACGCAACCCTCAGCGGGTCACCGCTGCAGGTGGATCCGGGACTGCTGCGGCTGTCCGTAGGTCTGGAGCACCCCGACGATCTCGTCGAGGATCTTGCCCAGGCGCTCGACGAGGCGGGCTGACCAATGGTGAGCGTGTACATTCCCAGTCCACTGCGACGGTTGACGGGAGGCCAGGCGCAGGCCGCCGTGGGCGCGAGGTCGATCCGGGAACTGCTGGACGGTCTCGATCGACAGTTTCCCGGCATCAAGGCCGAGTTGTGCGACGAGCGCGGCGACGTGCGGAGCTTCATCAATACGTTCGTCAACGGAACGGAGATCCGTCACCTGCGCGGACTGGACACTCCGCTCGCCGAGCAGGACCAGGTCTCGATCATCCCCGCGATGGCCGGCGGCGCGAAGAAAGCTATCCCCACGACGGCGCCCGCCGTGGGTCCGGAAGCAATTTTCGACAGCGTCCTCGACGTCGTCGGCAACACCCCGATGGTCCGCCTGCACCGCGTCGTCCGCGGCGTTCGGGCCGAGGTCGTCGCCAAGCTCGAGTTCCTGAATCCCGGCGGATCGGTGAAGGACCGTATCGGCATCACCATGATCGACGAGGCCGAGCGTTCGGGGACCCTGCGGCCCGGCGGGACGATCATCGAGGCAACGTCGGGGAATACGGGCGTCGGGCTGGCCATCGCCGCGGCCATCCGCGGCTACCGCACGATCTTCGTGATGCCCGATAAGATGTCCGATGAGAAGATTCGGCTGCTGCGCGCGTTCGGCGCGCGGGTCGTGATCACCCCGACCGCGGTCGCCCCCGACGATCCACGATCGTACTACAGCGTGAGCCGCCGGATCGCGGCGGAGACCCCCAACAGTTTCTATGCCAACCAGTACGCGAACCAGGCCAATCCCCAGACCCACTACGGCACGACGGGGCCTGAGATCTGGGAGCAGACCGGCGGCAAGATCGACCTGTTGATCGCCGGCATGGGTACGGGCGGCACGATTTCCGGGGCCGGGAAGTACCTGAAGGAGCGCCAGCCGGCGCTGCGCATCCTGGGCGCGGATCCCATCGGCTCGGTGTACTACGAATACTTCAAGACCGGGCGCATGCCGGCCGCGCACACCTACAAGGTGGAAGGGATCGGCGAAGACTTCCTCCCGCAAACCATGGATCTGTCGATCGTCGATGAGATCGTGCAGGTCACCGACAGCGAATCGTTCGCGATGACCAGACGGCTGGTCCGCGAAGAGGGCATCTTCTGCGGCGGCAGCAGCGGCACGGCCGTGGCGGCGGCGCTGAAGTACCTGCGCGCCCAGCCGGATGCCGGCGCCGGCCTGCGGGCGGTGGTCATCCTCCCGGACTCCGGCTCACGGTACCTCTCGAAGATCTTCTCCGACGATTGGATGCGCGAGCACGGATTCCTCGACGCCCAGCTCGGTGCCGTCGGCGACCTGGTGCGCGGCAAGAAGACAACGCTCGTCACCGCAGCGCGCAGTGACGCGGTGCTGGACGTCATCGCGAAGATGAAGGAGTACGACGTCTCCCAGCTCCCCGTGCTCGACGGCGACCGGCTGATGGGGATGATCAGCGAGGTCGACCTGCTGAATTACCTGCTCGAAGGGTCGCACCGCGCGTCGGATCCCATCGAGCCGATCGTGGATCCCATCCCGCCGGTTGTGGATCCGGACACCCCGCTCGACACGCTGGCCGAAGTATTCCTGTCCACAAACGCAGCGGTGATCGTTGACCACGGAGTGGTCATCGGTATCGTCACGAAGATTGACATGATCGACCACCTCGCCAAACGGCTTGGACGCTGAACGCTCCACTGTCGGAGAGCATGAAGCTACGAACGACCGGGCAGGCGCTTCCAGTCCTGCGCATGGCCGCGGCCTCGGACCTCCTGCTGCACGAGGAGGCCGACCCTGCCCGCATCGAGCGGCTCTCGTCGCGCCTGCGTGAGGAGGGCGTCCTGCGCAACCCGCCGCTCGTGGCGGCGCTTCCCCCCGGGGGTTACGTGGTCCTCGACGGCGCGAACCGGACCGGCGCCCTGGTCGCGCTCGGCGCGAGGGTGGTCCCCCTGCAGGTCGTCGATTATGCCGATCCGGGAGTGCGCTTGGAGGTGTGGAGTCACTTCCTCTTGGATGCGGCGGACATCCCGTCGCGGCTGCGGGCTCAGGACCTGACGGTGCGCGCGCTCCCCAAAACGGCCGACCTCGTGCCGGAGCGAACTGCGGCCGTCTGCTATGTGGCCGCCGGCGACAATGTCTATGCAGTGGAGCTCGGTCCGGCGCCCGCGGTCACTCTGGCGGCCGTCGTGGGCGCCTACAAAGGAACGTTCCGCATCTACCGCGCTCCAGGCCTTGATCCGGGTGAGGGGATCGACGGGCAGCTCCAGCGGCTGACGCGCGACTATGGGACCGATGGGACTTTGATCGTCTTCCCTCAACTGACAAAGGCCGACATCCTGGGCATCGCCCGCGCCCCGGCGAAGCTGCCGACCGGCATCACGCGGCACGTCATCGGCGGACGGGCGCTTCGCCTGAACGTACCGCTGGACGTGCTGACCGCATCCGGAACCGTCCGCGAAAAGGACGCCTGGCTGGCGGACTACGTGCGCCGAAAACTGCTCGACAACCGCGTGCGCTACTATCCGGAGGCGACCTTCCTGTTCGATGAATAGTTAGCGCATGGCGTACAGGTTCGCTCCGCGTGAAGCCCGGAAGTTGGGCGAGTCTCTCCTGCAGCGGATCGGCAACACCCCGCTGCTGCGGCTGCATCGTCTGACCCGTGGTCTCCCGCCTGAGGTGGAGGTCTACTTGAAAGCGGAATGGTTCAATCCGGGAGGATCGGTCAAAGACCGGTCGGTCCTCCGGATCATCGAGGACGCGGAGCGCGACGGCCGGCTGACGGCGGCGCACACGATTCTCGACTCCTCCTCCGGGAACGCCGGCATCGCGTACGCCATGATTGGAGCGGTTAAAGGGTACCGCGTGCAGTTGTTTGTGCCCGAGAACGTCAGCGACGAGCGAAAGCGGATCCTGCAGGCGCTGGGGGCAGAGGTCCGGTATACCGACCCGCTGGAAGGCGCCGACGGGGCGATCGTCGCGGCGCGCGCGGCCGCGGCGGCGGACCCGCAGCGGTATTTCTTTGGCGACCAGTACAACAATCCCAGCAACGTCCGCGCTCACTTCGAGACCACCGGACCCGAGATCGTCGAGCAGACCCAAGGCCGGCTGACGCACTTCGTCGCCGGCGTGGGGACCGGTGGCACGATCGTGGGGGCCGGCCGGTATCTCCGGCAGACCGCCGGCGCCGTTGAGATCGTGGCCGTGGAACCGGACTCCGGTCTGCATGGGATCGAGGGCCTCAAGCACATGGCCACCTCGATCGTTCCGGGGATCTACGATCCGGCGGTCCATCAGCGTACCGTGCAGGTCAAGACCGAGTCCGCCTACGCGGTGGCGCGGCAACTGGCGCGCGCGGAAGGGCTGTTGGTGGGCCAGTCCAGCGGTGCGGCCGTCCTCGGCGCGTTGGCGGTGGCCCGCGGTCTCGATGCAGGGGTCGTCGTCGCCGTCGGTCCGGACGGGGGGGACCGGTACCTGTCCACGGCACTGTGGAACGGTCCGCCCGACGCGGGGGGCGCGGAGCTGCTGCCGGCGGTCAGCCGGGTCATGGGAACCGGTGCGGAGGGTGACACGGCGGTCGTGACCAGGGTCTCACCCTCGGCGAGCCCCGGCATCGTGCTGACCTCGGAGCAGGTCGGCACCATCGTGGCCCAGGCGCGGGCGGAGCTGCCCCACGAGTGCTGCGGGCTGCTGGCGGGAGCGGCACGCCGGGTGGGACGGGTCTTCCGGGGCACGAATGTCGATCACAGCCCCTACACGTATTACATGGAGCCGAAGGAAGTGCTCAAGGCCACCATGCAGATCGAGGCCGCCGGCCAGGAGCTGCTGGCCATCTATCACTCCCACACCCATACCCCGGCCTACCCGTCGCCGACCGACATCGCCAAGGCGCACTATCCTGACGCGCTGTACCTTATAATCTCTATGAAGGATCCCGCGCTGCCGGAGATCCGGGCGTTCCGGATCGCCGGGGGCGACGTGACGGAAACGAGCGTGATCGTCCAATGAAAGTGTCTGCGCGTGCGGAGTACGGATTGCGGGCGCTGATCGACCTGGCCCAGCACTACGGCGAGGGCCCGGTCCAAACCCACGAGATCGCCGCGCGGCGGGGATTGCCGGAGCCCTACCTCAATCAGTTGATGACATCGCTGCGCAAGGCCGGCCTCGTGGCCAGTAAGCGCGGCCCCACGGGCGGCCACGCACTCGCCCGTCCGCCGCAGGACATCAGCCTGCGCGAGGCGTTCGAGGTGCTCGAAGGCTCGTCCGCGCCGTGGTGGTGCGTGGAGGTCGAGGAACCGGACTGCGCCTACGCCTCCGGATGCGGGCTCCGTCCCGTCTGGCAGGCGATCAACGTCGCCGTCGAGCAAGTCCTCACGGATCTGACGCTCGCCGAGATTAGCCGGCGCACGCGTGAGCCGGTCAACGTTGGAAGTTGAATGTTGAAAGCCGCTTCCAGCTTCCGACTTCCAACTGCCAACTGAAGTTAGGGGAATAGCCGCCCACTCCCGAGCGTTCGTGCGGGGTGGCGCAATGGGAGCACTCGCAGTGACACGACCGGAATCCGTGGCCGCGGTGGCGGACCGCGAGCGGTTCACCGCCCTGATCAGCGAGCATCTGGATGGGCTCTTTCGCACCGCGCTGCGGCTGACCCGGAACCGCGCCAGCGCCGAGGACCTGCTGCAGGAAACGTTCCTCCGTGCCTGGCGGTCGTTCCACACCTTCCAGCCCGGCACCAACGCCCGGGCCTGGCTCTACCGCATCTTGATGAACGCCCATATCGATGCCTACCGCCGGACCACCCGCGAGCCCGAGATCGTCGACCAGGACGACGTTGATGAATTCTACCTCTACTCGAAAGTCCAGGAGAGCGATGAATTCAAGCGGGCCGGCAACCCGGAGGAGGCGCTGCTCTCGCAGTTGATGGACGCCGACGTGGTCGGCGCGCTGGAGGACCTGCCGGAAACGTTCCGCGCCGTGGTGGTCCTCGCCGATATCGAGGGGTTCTCGTACAAAGAGATCGCCGAGATCCTCGACATCCCCATCGGCACGGTGATGTCGCGCCTGCACCGTGGCCGGCGCCAGCTGCAGGTGAAGCTCTGGGACTACGCGCGGCGGGCTCGTTACGTGAGCACCGACGCCCCGAACCAATCGCTGCGGTCAGCGCCGGGGCACAGGACGCCGCCGCCGGGAAGCGGGCCCGGACGATGAGACGCATTGACTGCGACGAAGTCCTCCACGAGGTCTGGGGATACCTCGACGGCGAGATCGAGGAGGCCCGCTACGTAGAGATCCAGGCGCACGTCGAGGAGTGTGCGGGGTGCGGCCCGCGGTATGAGTTCCAGCGCAGATTGATGGCGCTCATCCAGATCCGCTGCAAGCACGGACCGCTGCCTGAAAGCCTGAAGCAGCGTCTGTTCCGCCTCTTAGACGAATAACGAACCTCGAGCCTCGATCCTCGCGGTCCCGGAAGCCACCACCAGCGAGGCGCGAGGGACGAGGTACGAGTCTCGTTTCGTTCATAAAGAATCCCCCAGTTGAGCGATATCCACCCGGCCACCGGCGTGGTAGGATGGCGGCCGGAGGGCAGGGAGGTTTCCGATGCCTGCCATCCGCGCACTGCTCGTCGACGACCACCGCGTCGTCGGTGAGGCCATCGCGCGGCTCCTGCATCAAGCCCCGGACGTCGAGATCGTCGCGCAGGCCACCAGCGGCCCCGAGGCGCTGCAGCTGGTGCGCCGTCTGCAGCCATCCGTCGTGCTCATGGACATCGGCCTTCCCGGAATGGATGGGGTCGAGACGACCTGGATGCTGCGCCGGCAGTTTCCCAGCATTCCCGTTCTCATGCTGTCCATGTTTGATCAGGAGGCCTATGTCCGCGAGGCGTTCCGTGCCGGGGCATCAGGCTATCTGGTGAAGACGGCGAGCGCTTCCGAGCTCCTCGACGCCGTTCGCGCGGTCAGCTCCGGTGAAGCCGTCGTCCCGCCGCGTCCCCGGGGGGTGCGGAGCGGACTTCCCGGGACGGCGGCGCAGCCCGGGGCAGGGCCGGGGTTCTCGCGGCGTGAGCTCCAGGTCCTGCAGCTGATCGTCGGCGGCGCCGGCGTGCGGACGGCGGCGGGTCATCTGCGGCTCAGCCCCCACACCATCCGCAATCACTTGAAATCGATCTACAGGAAACTGGGCGTCGGTGGGCGGGTCGAGGCGGCAGTGCACGCCCTGCGCCTGGGCCTGGTCAAGGCATGACGCGGATCCCGGTCCGGCTCGATGGAGAGATCCGGCTCGTCGCCGCCAGCGACGTGCTCTACTGCGTGGCGGACGCCGGGCGGGTTACCCTCGTCATGGCCGGCGGCGAAATGTGCGGTCCGGGGCGGATCGGTCCGCTCGCGCGGCAGCTCGAACCGCTGGGGTTCTTCCGGTCCCACCGCGCGTACCTCGTCAATCTCGAATACGTCCGCAGCGTGATCCCGTGGACCCGCAACGCCTACAGTCTGAGCCTGGAGGGAAACAAGGAGGTGCCGCTGAGCAAGTACCGTCTGGGAGCCCTGCGGCGGATGCTGGGGTGGTGAGCCGCCGGCGGAACCTTTCTCCTCTTGAGCGCGTTGGAGAAGCGAGCACATCGGGGGAGGATGATCTCATGCTCATGCCACATCGTGTTCGAAGGTGGATAGTTCCCGCGCTCGTTGCCGCGCTGGTCCTCGTGCTGGGCGCTTCGCTGGCCAGTGCGGGGAAGCGGACGGCACCCAGTTTGCCGGGGACGCCCGGTCTACCCGGGATCCCCGGGCTGCCCGGTTCCGGCGGCACCTGGCCGGCCGAGTATGAGGGCCAGCCCAATCTCGTCGTGCGGGCCCAGCCCGCGTACTACGTCTGGTTCGATCAGCGCGGGTGGCACGTGCGCTTTGCGACGCCCGTAATCTCAGTGTTTTCCGGCTCGGTCTTCACCGACGGCAAGTTCGAGAGAGTCGTCGGCGCGACGCTGCAGAGCAACGCCCTGCTGAATTTCCTGCGGCCGTCGATCCGCGGAGCAGCCGCCGGCTTTGACTTCGACACGACCGGAAACCTGCTCACGTTCAACCTGAACATCAACCAGAAGGCGGCGTCGCGTGACCAGATCTACATCGGCCGCAAGGGGGGACACCCCAGCCGCATGCCTTTCACCGTGGCGCGGACCGGAGTGGCGGGCGTGACGACGTTGGGCACGAAGGACCCGACCTGGGAGAAACCCCGGCCCTGCGGCGGGGGTTGCGACTGACTCAGTGGGCTTTCGCGGCGGCCTTCTCTTTCTGCTCCATGATGGAGGATGAATGGCCGGGGAAGGCTGAGGCGTTCGGGTTGATGTAGGTGACTGCGTTGTTGACCGCGGTAGCGGCTTCGCCGAAGCCGGTCGCAATCAACTTGAGCTTGCCCGGGAACGTTGCGACGTCCCCGGCGGCGTAGACGCCGGGGAGATTGGTTTCCATCTTCGTATTGGTGATGATCGAGTCTTCCTCGATGTGCACGCCCCATTCGCGGATGGGGCCGAGGTTGCTGACCAGACCGAGGAACGCCAGGACGGCATCGACGTCGAGGCGTTCCTCTTCTTTCGTCTTGTTCTGATAGATGACCGCCGAGGAAACGTGGTCGGTGCCTTCGATGGATTTCAGCTCGTAGAACACCTTGACCGTGATCGGGGAATTGAACAACTTCTTCACGCTGTCTTCGTGCGCGCGGAAGGCGTCGCGCCGGTGGATGAGCGTGATGGCCTGCGCGTAGTCGACCAGCCCCAGCGCCCAGTCCAGCGCCGAGTCTCCGCCGCCGATCACCAGCAGCCGCTTCCCGCGGAAGTCCTCCTTGGACCGCACCGCGAAGTACAGGCCCTTCCCGATCCACTGGTCGAGTTCGGGCCGCTTGAACGTCTTGGGCGTGAACGCGCCGATGCCCGCGCTAATGATCACGACCCGGGTGAGGTGCTCGCCGAGATCGGTCCCCAGGCGGAGCTGGCCGTCGGCCCGCCGGTCCAGCGTCTGGACGCTTTCATTGAGATGGATGGCGGGATGGTACTGCATGGCCTGCTCGACGAGGTTCGTGACGAGGTCCTTGCCCAGGACGCGCGGGAACCCGCCCACGTCGTAGATCCATTTGTCCGGATAGAGCGCGGTAACCTGGCCGCCGAGGTCGGGCTGGCTGTCGATCAGTTTCGTGCGCAGCCCCCGAAAGCCGGCATAGTACGCGGCAAACAGGCCGGCCGGACCGGCGCCGATGATCGTCACGTCGTAGAGGTCGTCCCCGTCCGCCATCGATGGTCCCCTTCGATTTCGCTGCGGAGAGCCGTGCTATTATACCCCAATAACAGAAGAGCGGAAACGCGGAACGAGTACGCGGGCAGCGCATGCTAGAATTGATAGTGGACTTCCGAGCTCAGTGATCCCGCAGAACGGAGAGGACGCGATGACGCTTGCGGCGCGGCCCGGGCCGCTGCTCACTACCGAGCAGCTGGAACGGTACTCGCGGCAGACCATCCTGGATGAAGTCGGCATTGCCGGTCAGCGCAGGCTGCTCGACAGCAAGGTCGTGATTATCGGCGCCGGGGGGCTGGGCAGCCCGTCGGCGATCTACCTCGCGGCCGCGGGGGTCGGCACCATCGGTATCGTGGACGGCGACCGCGTGGACCTCTCCAACCTCCACCGGCAGGTGATGCACTTCAGCCATGACGTCGGGCGCCCCAAGACCCAATCAGCCCGGCGCACGCTGGAAGACATCAACCCGGACGTGACCGTGATCCCCTTCCAGACCGTCCTGACCAGCGAGAACGCGATGCAGATCCTCGCCGACTTTGACGTGGTCGTCAACGGCTCGGACAACTTCCCCACGCGCTACCTCGTGAACGATGCCAGCGTGATGCTCGGCAAGCCGATGGTGGACGCCAGCATCCTGAAGTGGGAGGGGCAGGCCACCGTCTTCCTGCCCGGACGCGGGTGCTACCGCTGTCTGTTCCCCACGCCGCCCCCGCCCGGCACCGTGCCCAGCTGCGCGGAAGGCGGGATCGTCGGCGCGCTGGCGGGGTTCATGGGCACCCTGCAGGCGATCGAGACCGTGAAACTCCTGCTGGGGCTGGGTGACACCCTGGCGAACCGGCTGACGATTGTCGATTCGCTGACCTTCGACGTCCGCACGCTGCGCTGGAACCGAAACCCGGAGTGTCCTGTCTGCGGCGACCATCCGACGATCACGGCCCTGATCGACTACGAGGCCTTCTGCGGCGTGCCGGGACGGACGCATGTCGCCGAACAGTCGCCGGCGCGGCCGCCGGAACCGGTCGTCGACGTGCTGCGCGCAAAGGCGATGGTCGACGGCGAGCACGCCCTGCTGTTGGACGTGCGTGAGCCGTGGGAGTGGGACACCGCCCGCGTTCCGGGAGCCCGCCACATTCCGATGGGACAGATTCCCTTGCGGCTGGCGGAGATTCCCAAGGACCGGCCGGTGGTCGTGATCTGCGCGGTCGGGCAGCGCAGCGCCGCGGTCGCCGAAGCGTTGCGGCAGGCGGGTTTTCCCGAGGTCTTCAACGTGGCCGGCGGGATCGCGGCGTGGATGAATGAGCAACTGCCGGTGGAGTCGGGACCCCCACGTCAGTGATGCGTCAGGCGATCCTCACCGAGCCGCGCCACATCGAACTGACGACACATCCGGTTCCGGATCCGGCCGAGGGTGAAGTCCTGCTGCGGGTGCGTGCCGCGCTGACCTGCGGCACGGATCTGAAGACCTATCGGCACGGCCACCCGCGGCTGCCCTTTGGACCGTTCGGCCACGAGTGCGCGGGTGACGTCGTCGCCGTCGGTCGCGGTGTACGGTCCGTCCGCGAAGGCGACGCCGTTGTGCCGATGCCGACCGCCCCCTGCGGTGAGTGCAGCGCCTGCCGGCGGGGATGGCAGAATCTGTGCGAGCGGCAATTTGACGATGTGGTGCTCGGCGCGTTTGCCGACTACCTCCTGGTGCCGCGGCGCGTCGCCGCGTCGCAGTTGGTCGGCAAACCCGCCGGGCTGGCCTACATCGACGCGGCGTTTGTCGAACCCCTCGCCTGCGTGATCCACGCCTGGTCCTTGCTCGCGGGAGAGCCTTCGACGGTCGCAGTTGTGGGTCTCGGCGCGATCGGGCTGCTGCACGTCATGGTCGCCCGCGCCCGAGGCGCGCAGGTCATCGCCGTCGGCCGGCGCCCCGAGCGTCTCGAGATGGCCCGCGCCGCCGGCGCGGATGTCCTCGTCGATACCGACCACGACGTGGTGCAGCAGGCCCTCCGTGCCGCCACGGGCGGGGTGGGGCCGGACGCCGTCATCGAGTGCACGGGCAGCGCCGCGGTGTGGGATCAGGCTCTGTCGTGGGTTGCCCGTGGCGGGCAGGTCGTCCTCTTCGCCGGGCTGCCCAGAGGTACGCGCGTCGAGCTCGATCCGGCCAGGATGCACTACGACGAAGTGCAGCTCATCGGCGCGTTCCACTTCCGCCCCGCGGACGTCGACGCGGCGCAGCGGATGCTGGGCAACGGCGGCATCCAGCCCCGCGGGTTGGTGTCGGGCCTCCGTCCGCTGTCGGGGATCACCGAAGTGTTCCACGCGCTGGATCGCGGCGAAGGCGTCAAGTACGCGATCCTGCCCGCTGAACAGGCATGGGTGTAGAGCGGGCCACCGCCTCGCTGCCGACGGTGACCCGGGCGGCAGTCTGGCACGGTCCGGGCGATCTGCGCATCGAAGAACAGCCCCTGGGCTCCCCCGGACCCGGTGAGCTTCTGGTCCGGGTCCGCGCCTGCGGCCTGTGCGCCAGCGAAACGATGGCCTGGTACATGGCCCGCAAGGCTCCCGTCACACTGGGTCACGAGCCCGTGGTGGAAGTCGTGGCCGCCGGCGAGGGGGTTACCGAGTTTGGGCCCGGTGACCGCCTGTTTGTCCACCATCACGCGCCGTGCTTCGCCTGCCGCGCCTGCCGGCGGGGCGCGTACGTTCACTGCAAGACCTGGCGGGCCACGAGATTGGTGCCCGGCGGGTTGGCGCAGTTCGCGATGGTGCCGGCCAACGTCGTGCGGTTCGATTCCCGGCCGATTCCCCGGTGGCTCGGCGACGACGAGGCGACGTTCGTGGAGCCGCTGGCGTGTGTGGTCAAGGCGATGCGCCGCGCGGGTCTCCGTGCTGAGGATCGTCTCCTGGTAATTGGGGCAGGGGTGATGGGATTGTTGCACGTGCTGCTGGGCCGCCGGAGAGGGGCCGCCGTGCTGGTCGCCGACCGCGTCTCCTCGCGCCTCCGCCGCGCCGAAGCGCTGGGCGCGGATACCATCGACGTGCGGCAGCTGGATCTGGCGCCGGCCGTCCGTGCCCTGACAGACGGCGAGGGCGCGGACATCGTGGTGGTGGGTCCGGGAAACCGCGAGGCGATCGACGCCGGCTATCGCAGCGCCGCCAGCGGAGGAGCGGTCGTACTCTTTACGCCCACGCCCCCGGACGACGTCTGGCCGCTGCCGGTGCACGACGCGTACTTTCGGGAGGTCAGCATCGTTCCCAGTTACTCCTGCGGTCCGGATGACACGGCAGAAGCGGTTGCGCTGCTGGCCTCGGGGTTGGAGGTGGGGGACCTGATCACGCATCGCTTTCCCCTCGAGCAAGCCGCGGAAGGCTACCGCCTGGTCCGCGAGGCGACGGAGGCCTTGAAGGTGGTCGTGCGGCCGTGAAGCGGCCGGTCGTCGAGGTCCTGGCCGACAGCTGCGAGTTTCCAGGCTCGGAGCCGGCCCCTGACGGACGTCTGGTCTTCCGGTTCCGTTCCGGCGACTTTGCCTGGGACGGGGTGACCCCGGCGGTGTACAAATCTTCCGCGGCTCTGCCCGCCGGCATGGCGTGGCGCGATGTGGTCCGCCACACCTTGATCGGTGGGGGACCGGCGGCGGGCACGCAAGTCGAGCTCAGGTACTTCGAGATCGGCCCCGGGGGGTTTTCCAGTCTGGAGAAGCATCATCACGCGCACGCGATCGTTGTCCTGCGGGGCAGCGGAGACGTGATCCTCGGCCGCGAGGTCGTGCGCGTGGCGCCTTTTGACGTGGTCTTTGTTCCGTCTGAGACCCCCCATCAATTCATCACTGCCGGTGACGCGCCGTTCGGGTTCCTCTGCCCGGTCGATGCCGCCCGGGATCGGCCGCAGCCGTTGGAGGCCGACGAGATCCAGGCGCTGCTCGGCGTCCCCGCGGTGCGCGCGGTGATCAAAATTGACACCCCTGAGCCCGGGGCATAGAATGGAAGCGGAGGAGTCCGACCGATGATCACGATTACCGACCAGGCCGCCACCAAGCTGAAGGAATTGATTGCGACCCAAGAGCAGCCCGACCTCTTCCTGCGCCTGTACATCCAGCCGGGAGGATGTGAGGGGTTCAGCTATGGCATGGCGTTCGATACGGACCGGCAGGAGGGTGATCAGATCATCGAACGCGGCGGGGTGCGCGTGTTGGTCGATGCCGTCAGCGGACCCTACCTCAGCGGCGCACAAATCGACTACATCCGCTCTCAGATGGGGGAGGGCTTCACGGTCCGCAATCCCAACGCCGTGTCGACCTGCGGCTGCGGACACTCCTTCAAGACCCGGCAGGATGCCGGTCATGCGGAACCGTGCGATGACCAAACTCAGCGCGAGCAGCCCCAGCGCGCGGATGCGTGAGGCATGGAGACGGCGATGAGTGACCAGGTGCAGACGCAGGAGCCGCAGATGCGGGACAAAGTCGAGGCGGTCCTCGAGCAGATCCGGCCGTACATCCAGGGCGACGGCGGCGATATCGAGCTGGTCGACATCGTCGGAGGCATCGTTCAGATCCGGCTGGCCGGCGCCTGCGTGGGCTGCATGCACTCGATGATGACCCTGCAGGCGGGTGTGGAACGGATGCTCAAGGACGCGGTGCCCGAAGTGAAGGCCGTGGAGGCGATGCCCTTCTAAGCTCGGAAACGGGAACGCGAACCGCGAACAGGGGTTCCCACCACGGTGCGAGCCCTTTTTCATTGGGGAAAACTGAGCGCGAGGTGCTCCGTGGCCGTTGCGTGGACCAGCAGCCTCAGGAAGATCGACGACTATCGCTGGGAAATTCCCACCTCCCACAAGGCGGGGATGCGCGTACCCGGGCTCATTTTCGCCAACGAGTCCATGCTCCGACAGATCGCGCAGGAACAAGCCCTCGAGCAGGTCGCCAACGTCGCGACGCTGCCCGGGATCGTCGGCCATTCCCTGGCGATGCCCGATATCCATTGGGGCTACGGTTTCCCAGTCGGGGGTGTCGCAGCGTTTGATGCGGATGAAGGCATTATTAGCCCTGGGGGGATCGGGTTTGACATCGACTGCGGTGTCAGACTGATTCGGACGAACCTGACAGAAACGGACGTGCGCGCGCAGATTGAGCCTCTCGTCGACGCGCTCTTTGCGGCTGTCCCGTCGGGAGTCGGGTCAACCGGGCGTGTGAAACTCCGCAGCGCCGAGCTCGACGGGGTCTTGGAAGATGGAGCACAGTGGGCAGTCAAAGAAGGATACGGCTGGCGCGAGGACCTTGATGTGATCGAGGCCGGAGGTGCACTCGACCAAGCGGATGCCGATGCCGTGAGTGATCAGGCGAAGAAGCGGGGCCGTGGGCAGATCGGAACATTGGGGTCAGGCAACCATTTCTTGGAGGTCCAGGTCGTCGACGAAGTCTACGATGCCGCGGCCGCAGCAGTCATGGGCATCGAGACCCAGGGTCAGGTTGTGGTCTTCGTTCACTGCGGATCGCGCGGACTCGGACACCAAGTCTGCACCGACTACCTCAAGGTGGCGCAGCGATCAGCGAACGAACACAGTATCACGCTCGCTGACCGCCAGCTGGCATGTATGCCATTTCGCTCGGACGAAGGTCAAGAGTACTTTCGCGCGATGAGCGCCGCAGCAAACTTTGCCTGGGCGAACCGGCAGCTCATTACCCACTGGGCCCGCGAGGCATTCAGCCAGGTTTTCCGACGATCTCCCGAGGCCCTGGGGATGTCGCTGGTCTATGACGTGGCGCACAACATCGCCAAGCTTGAGGAGTATGAGGTGGACGGACAGCGGCGGCGGCTGATTGTCCATCGAAAAGGGGCCACGCGCGCGTTCCCGGCGGGGCATCCCGAGGTGCCGGCGCAGTACCGGGAGATCGGGCAGCCGGTGCTGGTCCCCGGCGACATGGGCCGCTACTCCTACGTCGCCGTCGGTACCGATGGAGCGATGAAGGAATCCTTCGGGTCGACCTGCCACGGCGCCGGCCGGGTGATGGGCCGGAAGGCCGCGACCCGGGCCCTGGCAGGTACCGACGTGGCGGCCGAGCTGCGCAGAAAGGGAATCGTCGTCCGCGCTCAGGACCGCTCGCTGCTGGCCGAGGAAGCGCCCCAGGCGTACAAGGACGTCGCCGACGTGATCGACGTCTGTCACGAGGCCGGTCTCAGCAAGCGGGTGGTGCGCACGCGGCCAATCGGGGTGATCAAGGGATAACTGCGCAAGCGAGCAAGCCAGCGGGCACGCGACCAGCGCCGGACGAAAAGGAAGCGGGCAGCAGGAGCGAAATCACCCTCCGTGGCCCGCGCTTGCATGTTTGCTCGCTTGCCTGCTTGCTGCCCTAGTGGATGATGCCCAGCGACGACACACGCCTGCCTACGACGGAGTTCCCGCTGACAGGCACCTGGTTTTACGATCCGTACACCGCCGCATCGGTCCACGCGCACCGGGTCGGGCGAGTCGTCGCGCAGGCGCAGACGGCGTTTCAGCAGGTCGCGATTCAGGAGTTCGACCACCTCGGACGATGC
>JBIOXT010000232.1:0-2401 GCA_044869795.1 bacterium
AGCTCATGGTCCCGAAGTGCTCGAGCGCGGTGAGCCACGCGTCGGGCGCGGCAGGCACCACGCAGCGTTCCACGCCCTTCGGTATCTTGCCGCCGTGCCGCTTGATGAAATAATCGGGCGTGATCGCCTGGGGCCAGACGCCCAGCCCGTCGATGCAATGCACCTTCTTGTTCTTCGCCATATAGATGATCTGCGGCGCGACGCCGCCGAAGTTGACCTTGTCGGTCTGCAGCACGCCGATCGCGATGCCGGCCGCGACGCCGGCGTCGATCGCGTTGCCGCCCGCCTCCAGGATCTGGAACCCGGCGTGCGCGGCGAGGTAGTGCCCGGCCGAGATGACATGCCGGGTGCCCATGATGGACATGCGGGTGGCGGCCATACTTTCCTCCAAAGCGGCGTAGGAGACTGTGGATTTTAGACGCAATCCGCGCGACGGGTGTGAGGTCGTCAAGCTCCCAGTGCCTCATCGCTGGCGCCTCATTTTTCGTAGTATCATCGTCCGCGAGACCGCGGCACCACGGACAACATTGACTGCATCCACCCCGAGGAGAAGAAAAATGAGATTTTCAGCACTGACACCGGTTCCGCTGCTCGCCGCCACCCTGCTGGTGGCCGCCGCCCACGCGCAGAGCTTCCCGACCAAACCGATCCGGGTGATCAACCCGGCGTCACCCGGGGGCAACAGCGATATCTTTTTCCGCCTGCTGCAGCCGAAGATGAGCGAAGCGATCGGCCAGCAGTTCGTCATGGATTACCGCCCTGGCGCCGGGGCCACGATCGGCGGCGACCTGATCGTGAGGAGCGCGCCGGACGGCTACACCACCGGGCTCGTCGCCGCGAGCTTCATGATCAACCCGTCGCTGATGAAGAAAATACCGTACGACACCCAGAAGGACTTCACGGGGCTCGGCCTCATCGTGGACGTTCCGTCCGGGCTGGTGGTGCACCCGTCGCTGCCCGCGAACAACATCAAGCAGCTGATTGCGCTCGCCAGAACGCGGCCCGGGGAAATTTTCTATTCCACGTCCGGGCCGGGCACCATTGGACACCTGGCCGGGGAAATGCTGAACTCGGCGGCCAGGATCAAGCTGGTGCACGTACCGTACAAGGGCGCCGGGCCGGCCGTCATCGACCTCATGGCGGGGCACGTGCAAATGCAGTTCGCCAGCATGCCGCTGTTGGTCGGCCATGTGCAGGCCGGGAAGCTGCGCCTCATTGCCCAGACCGGCGCAAAGCGGGCGGTTTCAGCCAAGGACGTGCCGACCATGTTGGAATCGGGCCTGCCCGGCTTTGTCGTTCAGAGCCTGTTTGGGTTCGTGGGGCCGGCCCGCATGCCGCGTCCGATCGTCGAGAAGCTCAATGGCGCACTGGTGACTGCGATCAGGGATCCGCAGAACAACAGGATCCTGGTCGAGCGCGGGGCCGAGCCGATCGGCAGCACGCCGGACGAGCACGCGGCGATCACCAAGAGCGAAATCGAGAAGTGGCGCAAGGTGTTAAAGGAAGCGGGCATTGAGCCGCAGTGACCCATGATCAACGGTGACGATTACAGGTGACGATTACAGGTGACGAATAATGGTGACGTACAACCTCTTGCTTCATCACCCCTCGCTCGTCACCCCTGCCCCGTTACCCGTATCTCGTCACCCGTACCTCGTCACCCGTACCTCGTCACTATGAAACCGTTCGATTGGCAGTTTCCGTATCCCTCCCAGCGCATGCCGGTGCTGGCGAAGAATGTCGTGGCGACGTCGCAGCCGCTCGCCGCGCAGGCCGGCCTCGGCATGATGCAAAAAGGCGGCAACGCGGTGGACGCCGCGCTCGCGGCCGCGATCACGCTGACGGTGGTGGAGCCGACGAGCAACGGCATCGGAGCTGACGCATTCTGCATCCTGTGGGACGGAAAAAAACTCCACGGCCTGAACGCCTCCGGCCGCTCGCCGGCGGGCTGGAATCTCGACCGCTTCAAGGGGAAAACGGCGATGCCGACCCGGGGCTGGGACGCCATCACCGTTCCCGGCGCGGTCTCCGCGTGGGTTGCGCTCTCGGAGCGTTTCGGCAAGCTGCCGTTCGCAGACCTGTTCGAGCCCGCGATCCGTTACGCGGCGGACGGCTACATGGTCTCCCCGACCATCTCCCGACTGTGGGCGAACCAGGTTCCGCAGCTGCGGGAGGTCCCGGGCTTCGCGGAGCATTTCATGCCGCGCGGACGGGCCCCGGAAGCGGGTGAGAAGTTCACCGCGCCTGCACACGCAAAGACGCTTCGGCGCATCGCGGAAACCCGGGGGGAAGCATTCTATAAGGGCGATCTCGCGCAGAGCATGGCGGCCCACGCCCGCCGGCACGGCGGCGCGATGACGGTCGAGGACCTCGCCGCGCACGCCGCGGACTGGGTCGAGCC
>JBIOXT010000233.1:0-2021 GCA_044869795.1 bacterium
GCAGCCTCGTCCGGCGGAATAGGCCAAATCAGCTCCTGCGTCTTTTCGATCCGCAGTGGCGCTGGGGACGGGGCTCCGGGGGGAGCGGAGCGCGCCTGGGCCCCGGGGGGTGGGGCAGCGGCTGGGGGTGCGGGGGCGGAGGTAGGAGTGGGTGCCGGTGCCGGTGGCTCGGGCGACGGACGCGCCGCGCTCGGTCGGCGAATGATCAGGCGCCGTGGAGGAGCGGGAGGGGGCGCGGGCACTTTGGGCGGACTGGGCGCGACAGGCGCCGATGGTGGCGTTGGGATCCCGGCGGTCCGCCGAGGCGCGGGGGCGCTGGTAGGCTTGGGCCGAGATGCGGCGGTGCGACGCGGCATCTCGAGTTTGAGCATTGCGGCGAGGCGCGTGACGAACCAGAGGGTTAGCGAGCCACGGTCCACGTCCTGGTCATCGGGGCGGGAGGCCCAGTCCCTGACGGTCGCCTCCATCCCGGCAGCCAGACGGGACGCCTCCAGGAACCCAAAGGACCCGGCGGCTCCCTGGATCTGAAGGGTTTCGCGCAACAGCTCGGCAAGCGCCGCCCGATCGTTGCCCGTCGCAGCCAAGCGCTCGGCGATACCGAGGAGGAGCGCAAGATTTGCGCGCATCCCGGCCAAATACTGCTCCACGTGTCCGGGTTGCGGCGCGGGAGGCGCTGGGTCCCGACTCATGAGTACCAAGATGGGGAAGTCGCGAGTAAGAGCGCCATGGTCGCGCCTCACCGCCCCACCCAGCCGCGGATGTCCTCGAGTGTGGCCCACAGGCTGCTCCCTGTGACGAGGTACTCCAGAGCCCCCGCTTCGCGACCGCGCCGCAGCCTGCGCTCGTCACTATGCTCGGTCATGAGCACCATGCGAAACTTCCCGGGACACTCCTGCTGCAGCGCTTCAAGGATTGAGTAGCCGCCGAGCTCCGGTCGGTCCACATCGATTAGCACCAGCGGTACCGTTCCGCCCGTGTTCAGGGTACGCAAGTAGGCCAGCGCCTCGGGCCCCGTGCGGTGCACCACGAAGCGATAGCCCCGGACCTCGATCCCGAAGGCAAGGCGTTCAGCGACGGCGGCGTCGTCCTCGACGACGATCAGCTCGGGGAGGGCGATCGCGGCGGGCGCGACCGAGGTTGTCGAGGTTGGTGGAGGTGGGTCGACGTTGGGTGGAGGTTCTGTCGGGGCCGGAGCGGCCGCCGCTTGCTTCGAGAAGAGCGCGGCGGCAAGGCGGCGCACAAACCCGCGAGCGACGGCGCCGCGCGTGTCGGCGCCCTGCCCGGGCTGCACGAGCCATTGCTTGGCTGCCTCCTCGAGCTCCGCGGCGACCGTCGTCGCTTGGGCGAACCCGAATGAGCCGGCCGAACCGCGGATCTTGTGGGCCTCGCGGCGGAGTTGATCGAGAGCGTCGATGTCGTCCGCCGCCGTGATGAGGCGCTCGGCCAACTCGGCGATCGCGCCCAACTGGTTGCGCGCTCCCTGCAGGTACGTCTCGCGCATGCCGGGGGGGAGCCCGAAGTCGTCGACTTGGCTCACGGGCACCAAGATATAACTAGCTTGGGGCTTCGACCTAATGACCGACAGCGCCGTAGGGCTTTGCGCGACCTGCAAATGGGTGCGGATCGTGAGAAACCGGCGAGGGTCCGTGTTTTACCGGTGTCTGCGCGCCGACACGGACCCGCCCGATCCTCGCTTCGTTCGCTACCCGCCGCTACCGGTGCTGAGCTGCCCCGGATATGAGCGGCGCGGCCCCGGCGACCCCGACCCGCCTGCTGAAGCCGAGCGCGATGGTGACGAGGGCTAGCGCGTCCAGAACCTCGCGACGATATGCGCTCCTTCCTTTGGGGGTGGCCTCTAGGACGCGCAGGCCGACCCCCGGCCAGCCCTCGGGCGAAATCCGTGCCGAACCGTTATCGTGCAGGCGGAGCGGGGTTTGTGACGCTTCTCACTTGCAGAATGCCCACCCGTCAGTCACTTTGGTCCCGCGCTTCCGGCGCCGCATCCTTTTCTACAAGAAAGG
>JBIOXT010000234.1:0-2933 GCA_044869795.1 bacterium
CGAGCAGTCAACAATTCCGGAGATCCCGGGGACGCTGACCCGTGAGCTTGAGCGGGTCCGTAAGACCAGGGTCTACGAGGAGGTTGTCGCCCAGATCCAGCGGCTCATGGCCGACGGGCGCCTGAAGCCCGGGGACAAACTGCCGCCCGAGCGTGAACTGGCCGAGGCCTTCAGCGTGAGCCGCACCTCGGTCCGCGACGCGATCCGCGTGCTGGAATTGATGGGTCAGCTCGAGGCCCGCCAGGGTGAAGGCACCGTCGTCCGCGATCTGAGTCCCGATTCCATTGTGAACCCGCTGGCGTCGCTCCTGATCCGCAACCGGACCCGGCTGGCCGAGCTCATCGACGTCAGGAAGATGCTCGAACCGCCCCTCGCGGGGCGGGCGGCGGTCAACGCGACCGATGCGGAACTGGTCCAACTCCAGGAGATCCTCCGCCGGCAGGAGGAGAAGGTCCGCCGGGGCGATCTGGCGATCGACGAAGATTCCGAATTCCACTACACGGTGGCCACCGCCGCCCGCAACAGCGTGGTGCTCCGGGTGCTGGACGTGTTGATGGATCTGTTGCGGGAGAGCCGCGAGCGGTCGCTGCAGGTCTCAGGCCGGTTGGAGCGCTCGTTCGACGGGCACCGCCGGATCATGTCGGCGCTGTTGTCTCGCAACGCGTCGCTCGCCGAAGCCGCGATGCGCCGGCACATCGAGGAAATCGAGGACGTCCTGATCGCATCGCAGGTCGAAGGATTGAAGAAGTAGGGGAGGCAGCCGATGGGTCAACTCTTCGCGGTCGAAATCGTCTACCGCGGGATCTTCCAGAAGAACCTCGCCAAGAACATCAGCCGCGGGATCGCGCTGGCCGCCAAATATGACGGCAAGATGGGCATCTCGTTCGGCCGCTATGGCGATAGCCCCGAGCGCAACGGCATTCCCGCCAAGAACTTTGCCATCATCGGCACCGACGAGGAGACCCTGCAGGAAGGGATGGCGAAGTACGAGCCCAAGGAGGTCGACATCACGATCTCCGTCGACGATACGCTGGCCAAAGGCGTCGAGTCGTGGGCCTGGTATGGGCTGCAGCCGATCAACCGTCTGCTGAAGCCCGGGGGCACGTTGATCGTGACGTCGATGCTCGAACCCGAGAACATCATCGAGATGGCCCACCGCAAGGAAACCCCCTACCGGCTGGCGATCGTCAAGGCCGTCCCGAGCTTCGCCGGGCTGTGGGTCTACAAGGATGACCACACCGACGTGCGGATCCTCGGTGCGATCGCGCGCGTGCTGCCCGACCTGTTCAGCATCGACTCGGTGGAACACGCCATCATGGAAGAGTGGAACGATCCACTCAAGGCCATCTCGGCGCGCAAGTCTTATGACCGCACCACGACGCGCACGGTCCAGCCGACGGAAGGGAATCCCGAGAAGCCTTACGAGTTCACGTTCCCGAAGTGGTGGGAGATGCGCGAGGGGGTGGCGATCCCAAGCATCCCGATGGGCGAGGGTTTCAGCGATCCGGCCACCGGGACCGTCGGCGGGTACCGTCCCGACCGCAATCCGGTCTTCAAGAAGTTCTCCACCCGCACCATGCGGCCGGTCGTAGACTTCGACACCTGTGTGAAGTGCACACTGTGCTGGCTGCAGTGCCCCGATTCGTGCTTCGACGTGACGCCGGACGGGTTTTACGATGCGAACATGAGCGCCTGCTGCGGCTGCGGCGTCTGCGAGGCCGTCTGCCCGGTGGAACACTGCATCACGATGGTCAACGAATCCGAGTTCTCGAATCTCGACAGCCAGTGGGAGATGTGGAAGAAGGACAAGACCGCGTACAAGAGCTGGCTGCAGGAGAAAATTGCCGCCGTACCCGAACGGTCGCACGGGTTCCGCTTCCGCGGGCAGTATGAGGAGCAGGTCACGGCGCTCGTGGCCGAGGGGTTGGCCGGCCCCGGCGGAGGCGAGGAGATCACCGAGAAGGTTGTCGGTGACGTCGGCGAGGCCAGCGCGGGAGGCGTCGAATAATGGCCAAGGTCATCGAGCAGGCTCAGAAAGAAAAAGAAGCCCTGATCAGCGGCAGTGAGGCGATCGCCGTCGCCTGCAAACTGGCCGATGTCGACGTGATCACCGCCTATCCGATTCGCCCCTCCGACACCGTCATGCAGTACGTCGCCAAGCTCGTCGCCAACGGGGAGCTCGACTGCGAGTACATTGTGGCGGAGTCTGAACACTCGCAGTTCGAGATCGTCAAGCACGCGTCGGCCGCCGGCGCCCGGGTGTTCTGCGGCAGCAGCGGCGTCGGCTGGATGTACGCGTTCGAGGCGTTGACCGTGACCCCGGCGCTGCGCATCCCGATGGTGGCCATGGTCGGCAACCGCGCGCTGGACGACCCGGGTGCGTTTGGCGTAGAGCACAACGATGCGCTGGCGGTGCGCGATCTCGGCTGGCAGCTGGTCTGGGTGGACACGGCGCAAGAGGCGCTGGACGTGGCGTTGATGGCCTACCGCATCGCCGAGGACCGCCGGGTGTTCCTGCCGGTGGCGATCGGCTGCGACGGCGCATTTCTGACGCACTCGCAGACGATGGTCAAGATTCCGTCCCAGGACGCCGTGCGCGAGTTCCTTCCCCCGTACGACCGCGGCGACCTGCTGCTGCATCCGGACAACCCGATCACCATCGCTCCCCAGGTGAACGAGGACTGGCTGATGGAGCTGCGCAAGCAGAACGACGAAGCGATGAAGCGCGCGCAGAACGTCATCCCCGAGGTGTACGCCGACTTCGAGCGGATCTTCGGCCGGTCCTACGGCAACCCGTTCTTTGAAGAGTACATGACCGAGGACGCCGAGGTGGTGCTGATGGGTATGGGCACGCTCTCGATCCCGGTCAAAGTTGCCATCCGGCAGATGCGGAAGGAAGGGAAGAGAGTCGGCTTCGTGCGGCTGCGCTGGTT
>JBIOXT010000235.1:0-13101 GCA_044869795.1 bacterium
GATGGTCTCCATGTCGATGCACTGGTCGGCCAGCGTGTAGGCGTACGAAAACGCGTCCTCGAAAAACCGCGGCGACAGCCCGCGCACGCCCTGCGATTCCGCGCGGGACTTCAACGCGTACCGCGCCGCCAGCTCGTAGGCGTCGTCGGGGACGTGCTTCTGCTCGCCGCGGACGCGGTTGGCCCGCTCGATCAGCGCGGTGTAGATCTTCTTCTCGCCTCTGAGCTGCACGTTGTAGGGGAAATCGACCTTGTGGATGCGGCCCCGCAGCGGCTCCATGATGTCTTCGGAGAGGAACACCGCGTACTCGGGGTAGTTGCTGTGGCCGATGACGACCTCGTCCACGTGCACGGTGGGGAAGTTGGCCAGGTCGACGCGCTTGGACTGGATCAACTCCAGCAGCAGCGACAACAGCTGGCGGCGGCTCTTGAAGACCTCCGTCCAGTCCAGGATGCCCCGGTTGGCCCAGATGATCTTGCCTTCGAAATCATAGGCGTCCGGATCGTAGGTGGAGCCGCGTTCCTTCAGCATCGCGAAGTTGATGTTGCCGACGAAGTTGGTGATGTCTTCGCGGCGCAGGTCGGTCGGGGTGTGCTTGGCCACCCCGACTTTGTCGCGGGAGGAGATGTAGATGCGCATCACCGGCACGTGCCGCCAGCCGCCGGCGGCCGCAATCAGCCGGTCGCAGACCGGACACGGCACGGCCTCCTCATGCCAGAAGATCCCGGATTCTTCGCGCACGTCGGGCGGGACGAGATCGAAGGGATGCTGGTGGAACGGGCAGCCCTGCACCGCGTACAGCGCACCGTCGGACGTATGCGAGTACTCCTCGAGCTTGCCCTTCAGGCGGTCGACGGTCATCGACTTTCCGGATCCCTGCGGACCCACCAGCAGGAGCAGCCGGCGCTCCATCGACATGGAGTGGCCGCGGAAGTAGGCGACGATGTCGTCGAGCTGCTTCTCCATGCCGAACACGCCCTCGAACACGCGATCCCGGCCGTAGTGCTCGATCATGTCCGAGACGTAGTGGTGCGTAGTCCGCCGGAGGCGGCGGTCCTGGCCGGCTTCTGCCACGTACTCCTGGATGGTCATCATCTATAGTCCTTACCCGTACTCGGTCGAAAAAAGCGCACGAGCCCTGCACCAGTCGCTGCGCTCCGGTGCAGGGCAACGCCCGGCACCAACCTCACCCCTCTATTGTGCAGCCCTGAACCCGAACGAAGTGAGTGGTTCAGGGCGACCCCCTAGAAAACCGCAAGAGCCCGATCGAGGGAATGTTCCCCTTTCGGGCTCTTGCAGACCGACGATCTAGGCGGCCATGATCGCCAAACCTTTGTGCCGAGTATAGTGACCGATCGTAGCGGTGTCAAATCGGCGCTCAGGGATAGCGTACGGCAGGAATGTGGGGTGGAACCTCCTAACGGAGCAGTATCACAAGACGGGAGGAGAGACCGATGATTTCACGACGTGAGATCCTCCGCAGGTCTGCGGTGATCGCCGCCGCGGTGGCGGGCGGCCGGGTGTTGGCTCCCTATCTGACGTCCGCTTTCGCCAAACAGGGAACGCTCGCTCCGCCGGAGACGACCACGATCCGGCTCGGCACGCTGCCATGCGATCACCCGATCATGGCGGCCGAGCCCTTCCTCCAACAAGAAGGCTTCACGCGAGTCGAGATCCTTCCCGGGTTCCAACTGGCCAGCGGCCGCGTGGACATCGACGTGGCCTTTATCGGATTCACTCTCGGGCTGCTGCTGGAAGGTGGCGAGCACCCCGTGGTCTTCGCCCCGCTCCACCCCGGATGCGCCGAGATCTGGGCACAACCAGGGATCAACTCACTGCAGGACCTCAAAGGCCGGACCATCGTCGTCACGTCCAAGACGCTCGCCAACACCGCCTACGCCTACACGGCGATCGCGCTCAAGCACGCCGGCGTCGAACTGAATCAAGTCAACTGGGTGGTGCAGGCTGACGCGAACCCGACGGCCCTTTTCCTCGAGGGAAAGAACGACGCCCTATTCGCCGCCCAGGCCGCTACAGCCCCCCTGCATGCGAATCCCGCCAACCGGGGCCATGTCATCCACAGCCAGCTCACGGACCGCCCGTGGGGCTCTTTGGCCTGCTGCGTGCTCGCCGCGAAGCAGGACTGGTATCGTGCCAACCCCGTCGCGGCGAAACGCGCCGTGCGCGCCATCCTGCGGGCCGCCGATGCGCAGACTTCAAACCGTACCGAGGCCGTCAAGCGTGTCACGGACCGGGGTCTGTTCGGGGGCCCTGCGAACTTCAACAACGTGCTCTTCGCCGCGAGCATGGTCCCGGCGAACTGGCGCGATCTGGACCTGGAGCGCAGCGTCCGTTTCTACGGACAACTCCTCGCCGACGTCGGCCTGCTCAAGGTGAGCGTAGAGGACATGGTGCGGACGATCGACACGCGCATTCTCGAAGAGCTGCGCGGGGAACTGCGGAAGTCCTAACGCAGGCTATTTCGCCTGCACGAAGATCGCTTTCGCGTGGTCTGACGACAGCGTGTGATCGGTGCCGGCGGCGCGGACGCGCAGGTCCCCGCGCCGGTTGGTGGAGACGACCTCAAACTCGGCCCCCGGCAATATGCCGGAATCCGCGAGATCGCGGAGGATGGCGGGGTCGCTGTCACTGACGCGGACGATGGTGCCCTTCGCCCCGGGCGCCAGGCCGGCAAGCACTGGATGCTGGAGGGAGTCAACGGTTCCATCGCGGGCGGGAATGGGATCGCCGTGAGGGTCCCGCGTCGGATCGCCCAATGACTGCGCAATGCGCTCTTCGAGCTCCTCGGACAGAACGTGCTCGAGCTGCTCCGCCTCCGCATCGACGCGGTCCAGGCTCACGCCAAGCACCTGCGAAAGGTACAGCTCCAGCAGGCGGTGGTGGCGGACGACTTCCAAGGCGACCTTGCGGCCTCCCGGCGTCAGCTGAATCTCCCGGTAGGGGGGGTGCTCGACCAGTTTGAGCCCCGCCAGTCGCTTCACCATGTTGGACACCGACGCCTGGGCGACGTTCATCCGATCGGCGATGGCGCTCGTGGTCACCGCCTCGCCCGACTGATCGAGTTTATAGATCACTTTAAGGTAATCTTCGATCGCTTTGGTCAGCATCGCCGGAGAATGCGGGACAAAGGGATCCCGTTGCCGCCCCTTAGGCCGCCACAAACAGCCCCGTGACGTACATCACCAAGAGTCCTGCGGCAAACCCCGCCAGCTGATAGATCATCGCCGCGGCTTCTTCCTCCCGGATCATGATCTTGATCAGCTCGTACACCACCTGGAAGATGGCTCCGGCGCCGACGGCAAGGAACAGCGTGGCCAGGACCGGTGAGTAGCTGAGCCCGCCGATCCACGTTCCGGCGATGGTCGGCAGGCTGGCCAGCGCACCGAGGACGACCAGCGTACGCAGCGATGGACGCTCGCGCGCGATCGGGGCGATGATCCCGAGGCCTTCGGTCGTGTTGTGAATCGTGAACCCGACCACCAGGAACGTGCCGAGTGCGATCTCACCCAGGCTGTAGGCGGCGCCGATCGCGAGCCCCTCGCCCAGGTTGTGGAGTCCAATGCCCACGGCAACGAGGGTGGCCAGCGCGTACCGACGCTGCGTGGGATCGTCGCCGCGGACCAGCAGACGGCTGATGCCGACCAGCAGCAAAAACGTGAGCACCCCGCCGACAAGAACCAACCCGGTGCCCTGATACGCAGCGGGCAGGTCACCGGCGACCTCGAGCCCGTCCACCACCGCCTCGACGCCGAGGAACACCAGCAGCCCGGCGGTCAGGGCCAGGAAGAAGGCGATCCAGCGGCGGCTCAACTGGCGCAGGAACGGGAGCCACAGCAGTCCGAGGAACACCGGGATCACGCCGACGTAGATCCCCAGCAGCGTAAACGTGCCCAGGTAGCGGGCATCTACCTGCGGCGATTCGGTCGCCACGCCGATGGTGTGCTCGAAGGTGAGGCCGGTCGGGGTAAGGATCTTGACCGTGATCGCCTCTCCCTCCACCCAGGGGTAGTCCAGCATGATGCGGGCGTTCCCCAACCGCTCGATCTTCGCGTCCGGCTCGATGGTGAATTGCCAGTAGGCGTCATCGACAAGGACCTGCGACACCGTCACCGGCTCCGGGCCGCCGTTGGTCACGTAGATGACCATGTGCCCCGGCGTCAACGCGACCCGGTTGATCGTCAACGCTTCGACAGGGGGAAAGGCGGCCTTGAACACCCCGATCAAGCCGACGCGAAAGAACAGCGCTACCAGGACGGCCAGCAGCAGCACCGGCAGCAGGCCCCACACCCACTGCTTGCGCCGATCCGCCGCGGAAGCCTCAGACGGCATTCTCGGTGACCTCGAAGAAGCCCATCCACCCCAGCTCACTGAATTCCGTCTGGTGCGCGTGGAACATGAACCGGCCGGCATGCGGAAAGCGCAGCTCGAGGATCGCGCGCTCGGCCTGGCAGAGCATGATGATGTCGGTGAACTCGTTGGTCACCAGCGACGTGCCCGTCCGGTACACGTGGAAGAAGTTGGCATGGATGTGGATGGAGTTGACCGGGTCGAATTCCGTGATGTTAACGAGGTAGATGCGCACCAATTCGTCCTTCTGCACGTGGATGGGGTGTTTGGCGTAATGGAAGGCCACCGTGTTCACGGCGTAGACCTCGTTCTCACCGTCGAAGTTGGTGTCGAACGCGTTCATCATCATGACCAGCTCGCGGGCGGGAGCCCGGCCCCGTTTGGGATCGATGATGAAGGTCCCATACAGGCCCTTGTGGATGTGCCGGCGCAGCGGCAGGGCGTGACAGTGGTAGAGGTGCAGCCCGAAGGGCGCGGCGTCAAACTCATAGGTCACGCTCTTCCCCGGGGCGATCTCCCCGGGACCGACGCCGGGGACGCCGTCCATCTCGGCTTTGTGGAAGCCGTGGAAGTGCATCGTGTGCGGATGGCTCCCCGCGTTGATGAACTTCAGGCGGATGTGGTCGCCTTCCACACAGCGCAGCGTGGGGCCGGGGACCGTGCCGTTGAACACCCAGGCCGGGAAGAACACCCCGGGGGCAATCTCGATCTCCTTGTCATGGGCGACGATCTGGTACTCGCGCAGCGTTTGGCCGTTCGGAAGACGGGACACTTTGCCGCGATCGAACGTGGTGATGAACACCGAGGGATCGTAGCCCATCCGTTTGGTGTCCACGTCGCCGACGGTGATGTTGCCGGCATGCGCGGGCATCGCGTGGGACGCGTGCGGTGAAGCAGCGGCCGATGCCCGGGGGATCGCGCCGATCGATCCCAGCGCCGCGCTGCCGACAATGCCCGCCGCGCCCAGCCCGGTAGCCCGCAGAAAGTCACGCCGTTGGATACGCTTGCTCATGAGATCACCAGCTGGAGAAGAATTAGTCTAGACGAACTTAGGCAAGACTAATTCTACTCCTGCCAGGGGCAGTTTGGGGAGCCTGGAGCCGACCGGACCTCCACCAGCCCGGAGAACGAGGGGGCAGCCGGCTTATGCCGGGGACTTCACTCCTGCCTCGATGGCAGCGCAGCGGGGACACGATGGGCCACAAGGCTCGACGTGGATCGTGATGTCGGTCCCGGGCAGCTCGGCTTTGATGTGGTCTTCCAAATGATCGGTCAACGCGTGGGACTGGCCGACGGTCATGGTGCGGTGAAGCACGAGGTGCAGGTCGATGAACCGCCGGGCGCCGGCCTTGCGCGCCCGGAAAGCGTGGTAGTCGACGATGTCGTGCTTGTGGGCGTCGAGGATGCCCTTGATGACGGCCTCCTCCGATGCCGGCAGGCTGGTATCCATCAGTCCGCCGAGGGACCGCCGGTAGACGGCGATCCCCATGCCCAGGATGTGCAGGCTGACGAGAATTCCCACCAGTGGATCGAGCCAGGGCACTCCGGTCAGCCACACAAGCCCCAATCCTACAAACACGGCGATGGTCGTCAGCACGTCCGCGAGCAGGTGTCGGGCGTCGGCCTCCAGCGCGATTGAGTCCGCGTCGGCGGACACCCGCAGCAGAAATCGCGCCGTCAAGTAGTTCGCCACGGTCGCCACGGCCAGCACGATCAGACCGGCATCGAGATTTCGGAGCGGAACAGGATGGAGCAGACGCTGCCCGGCGGCGACGAGGACCCACACGCCCGCCAGTACAATCAGACTGCCCTCGGTGACCCCGCTGAGGTATTCGGCCTTCCCATGTCCATACGGATGTCCCGCATCCGGCGGCTGCACAGCTACGACGAGACTGATCAGAGCGACGTTTGCGGCGATGACGTTGACCACGGACTCGGCGGCGTCGGAGAGGATGCCTACCGACCCCGTGAGCAGATACGCCCCAAACTTGAAGACGAGAATGGCGACCCCGGCGACGACCGAGACGACGGCGGCACGGACCTGCGGCGCGCGAAAGACGCGGCTGAGTGAGGGGCTGCTCTGCATCATGCAAAGTCTAGCACAGGCGTGCAAAGTAACTCCGTCGCCGTGCGTCTGCCTACCGGCGACTTAGGATTTTCCCGCCGCGGCGAGGAGAACTTTGCGAGGCTGCGAACACACAACTCACTGAATGGACGGTGATGCGTACGCGTCGTCTGCTGCGCGTGGTGATCGTGCTGGTACTGATCCTCGCCGTCGTCGCGGTCGCGGGAGGAACGTACGTCTTCCGGCGCGCGTTTCCCGTGATCAGCGGACGCATCGATGTGCCGGGACTCCAGGCGGAGGTTGACGTCGTCCGCGACCGCTGGGGCGTACCGCACATTTTCGCCCGCAACACCCACGACATGCTGATGGCCCAGGGGTACGTCCAGGCCCAAGACCGCCTGTGGCAGATGGAACTCAACCGCCGCGCCGCCTCGGGGCGGCTGTCGGAGATCTCCGGTCCGTCGACGCTGCAGACCGACCGCTTCCTCCGCACGATCGGCCTGCGCCGCGCGGCGGCGGCGGAGGCGCAGCGCCTCAGCGGCGACGCGAAGGCTGCCCTGGACGCGTACGCCGAGGGTGTGAACACCTTCGTCGAGACCCATCGCGGCCGGTTGCCGGTGGAGTTCACGATCCTGGGGATCACCCCCGAACCGTGGACGCCTACGGATACGCTGGCGTTCGCAAAACTGATGGGCTGGATCCTCAGCGGCAACTGGAGCGAGGAAATACTCCGCGCGCATCTGCTCAGCCGCTTCGGCGCCGACGGCGTGCGGGTGCTGCTGCCTCCGTATCCCGCCGACGCGCCGGTGATCGTTCCTCCTGAAGCGGACTATCGGTCGCTGAGCCCGCGCGCGCTGTTCAAGCTGCTCGACCTCGCGCAGACCACGCGCGGCGTCGGCAGCAACAACTGGGTCATCGCCGGCGCGCGCACGGCAACCGGGTCGCCGCTGCTGGCGAACGATCCCCACCTCGACGCCGCCATGCCCTCGGTCTGGTACGAGATGCACCTCTCCGACGGCCAGTACAACGCCATCGGCACCACCTTCCCCGGCGCTCCCGGCATCATCATCGGCCACAACGACTCCATCGCCTGGGGCATGACCAACGCGGGCCCGGACGTGGAGGATCTGTACATCGAGCGGTTCGATCCCAACGATCCCACGAAGTACCTCTACAAAGGCGAATGGCTGAAGGCCCAGGTCATCCAGGAAAAGATCGCAGTGAAGGGCGCCACCGATCCGGTCGTCCTGACCGTTCGCGTTACCCGGCACGGCCCGGTCCTCAACAGCGTGGTGGAAGGTCTGGGCGCGTTCGTCGCCCTGCGCTGGACCGCGCTCGAGCCGGGCACCGTGGTCGAGAGCATGCAGCGGATCGGCCGGGCCAAGGACTGGAATGGGTTCCGCGAGGCGCTGCGGCTGTGGACCGTGCCGGCGCAAAACTTCGTCTTCGCGGACCGGCAGGGCAACATCGGGTACCAGCTGCCCGGGCGCATCCCCATCCGCGCCAAAGGCAGCGGGCTGGTCCCCGTGCCGGGGTGGACCGGCGAGTATGAATGGATCGGCGAGATCCCGTTCGACGCGCTGCCGACCGTCTTCAACCCTGCGCGGGGGTTCATCGCCACCGCCAACAACCAGATCGTGCCGGACAGCTTTCCGTACCTGATCTCCCGCGACTGGGACCCCGGCTACCGCGCCCGCCGCATCACGGCGCTGCTGTCGGAGATGCCCAAGGCCTCGATCGATCAGCTCCAGCGGGTGCAGATGGACGTGACGTCGCTTCCCGGGCAGGCCCTGGTCCGCGCGCTGGCCGGCATCCGCGTCAGTGAAGACCCCGCGGCGGGACTGCTCGCCGAACTGAAGAGCTGGAACGGCGTGCTGGCGGCGGACAGCCGGGCCGCGGCGATCTACGAAGCGTTCCGCCTGTCGCTGCTGCCGCTGCTGTTCAAGGACGTGTTTGGTCCGGACCTGTTCGACCGGTACCTCAGCCGCCCGGACGCCTGGCAGAGCGTCATCACCCGGCTGCTCGCCGATCCGGCATCGCCGTGGTGGGGAGCCGATGGACGGGACGCCGTGGTCGCACAGGCGCTGCGCGATGCGAACGAGACGCTGGTCGCCCGGCTGGGCCGCGACCGCAGCCGCTGGACATGGGGCGCCCTGCACGTGATGGAGTTCGTCCACCCGATCGGACGGATCTCCGCCCTGGCCTGGATCTTCAACGCGACGGCGCCGCGGACGGGGGGTGATGTCTTCACCGTGAACAACGGCGGATTCGACCGCAAGACCTTCCGGCAGACGTTGGTCGCCTCGTACCGTCAGATCCTCGATCTCGCGGATTGGGACCGGTCGGTGACCATCCACACCACCGGGCAGAGCGGACTGCCGTTCCACCGCCACTACCGGGACTTCGTCGCGATGTGGGCGACCGGGCAGTACCATCCGATGCTGTTCTCGCGGGAGCGGATCAACGCGGCGGCCGACGGTACCCTGGTCCTGACGCCGCCGTAACCATGCGGCCGCTCCGCCGGGCCGCGGTGCTTGGGTCGGGGGTGATGGGCGGCGCGATCGCCGCCCACCTCGCGAACGCCGGCGTCCCCGTGCTGCTGCTCGACCTCGACGAGCGCGTCGTCGCAGCGGGAATGGACCGCGTGGTCAAGGCGCAGCCGCCGGCCCTGTTCACGCCGGCGCGTGCCCAGTTGATCGACACGGGCACCTTCGACCGCAGCCTCGAACAGATCGCCGGCGTCGATTGGATCGTCGAGGCGGTCACTGAGAACCTCGCGATCAAGCGTGAGCTGCTGCAGCGGGTCGAAGCGAACTGGCGCGAGGGCACGGTCCTCAGCACGAACACGTCGGGCCTCCCCGTGCACGAGATCGCCGCCGAACGCTCCGACGCCTTCCGCCGGCACTTCCTGGGCACGCACTTCTTCAACCCGCCACGCTACCTCAGGCTGTTGGAGGTCATCCCCCTCGCGCAGACCGATCCGGGGGTGACCGAGGCCGCCGCGCAGTGGGGCGACACGGTGCTGGGTAAGGGTATCGTTTACGCGCACGACCGGCCCAACTTCATCGCCAACCGCATCGGATCATACGGGTTTCGCAAGGCGGTCCAGCTGATGCTCGAACTCGACCTGTCCATCGAGGAGGTCGATGAGCTCACCGGCCCGCTGATCGGGCGGCCGCGCAGCGCGACGTTCCGCACGACCGACCTCGTTGGACTGGACACGGCGATCAACGTGTCCGAGAACTCGTACCGCAACCTCGCCGATGACGACGAGCGCGACGTCTTCGTCGTGCCGCCGCTGTTCCGCGAGATGGCGGCGCGGGGATGGCTGGGCGAGAAGGCCGGCAGCGGGTTCTACCGGCGCGTCGACGGCGAGATCCAGGTCCTCGATTACACGGCAATGGCGTACCGGCCCCGGCGCAAGGTGACGCTGCCGTCGGTCGAGGCCGCCCGGGCGATCGACGATCCAGAGAGGCGGCTGCGGCAGGTGCTGGCCGCCGCCGACAAGGGGGGCGAATTCCTGTGGCGGCTGATCAGCAGCATCCTACTCTACGCCGCCAAACGAGTTCCGGAGATCGCCGACGACGTCGTGAACGTCGATCGGGCGATGCGGTGGGGATACGCGTGGGACAGCGGACCGTTTGAGACCTGGGACGAGTTGGGGGTCGCCGAGACGACGGACCGGATCGAACGGGAGGGTCGACAGAGTCCACCGCTGGTCCGCGCGGTGCTGGACCGCGGGGCGGGGACGTTTTACCGACCCCGGACCGGTGGCCGGGAGTACTTCGATCTCAACGCGGCCGATTACCGGGACGAGCCGGGGCGACCGGGCGTACTGGTGCTCGCTGATCTGACGTCATCGGGCCGCGTCGTCGCCGAAAATGCCGGAGCCAGTGTGATCGATCTCGGCGACGGCATTGCCTGCCTGGAATTCCACTCCCGGATCGTAAAGGTCAACACGATCGGAGAAGATACGATCCGCATGATGCACCGCGCGATAGAGATCGTGAGAAATCAGTTCGATGGACTCGTCATCGGCAATCAGAGGCGGGACTTCTCCGGCGGCGCCAACCTGATGTTGCTGCTCCTCTGGGCTCAGGAAGGTGACTGGGACGAGGTGGATCTGGCCGTGCGCGAGTTTCAACGGGTAAATCTTGCGCTGCGCTATTTTGAGAAGCCCGTCGTCGCCGCGCCGTTCGGCCGGACGCTGGCGGGCGGATGCGAGGTGATCCTCCCCGCAACCAGGGTGCAGGCGGCGGCAGAATCGTACATCGGTCTGGTGGAGACCGGCGTTGGGCTGATTCCCGCCGGGGGTGGGACGACGGAGATGGTGCGGCGGGCGACGGCGCGGATCCCGACCGGGACCGACGCAGACCCGTCACCCTTCGTGCGCTGGGTCTTTGAGACCATCGCGTTGGCGAAAGTCTCGTCGTCGGCGGAGGACGCGCGGACGCTCGGCTACCTTCGCGACGCTGATGGGATTTCCATGAACGGCGACCGGCTGATCGCCGATGCCAAAGACGCCGCTCTCGCGCTGGTGCGGCTGGGCCACCGGCCGCCGCTGCGTGAACTGATCCCGGTCGTGGGAGAACGCGGGCTGGGCGCGTTGGAGACGTATCTGTACCTGATGCGCACCGCCGGGCAGATCTCGGAGTACGATGAGGTCATCGGACGCAAGCTGGCGCACGTGGTCTGCGGCGGGCGGGTCGCCTTCCGGACGCCGGTCTCCGAGTCGTACCTGCACGACCTGGAGCGGGAGGCGTTCCTCAGCCTGATCGGCGAGCGCAGGACGCAGGACCGGATGCGCCACCTGCTGCAGACGGGACGGCCGTTGCGGAACTAACGATCATCGTTCGTGGTTCGTCGATCGTCGATCCAACGAAGATGGCGTCATCCACGACCGACGATCGATGACCGACGATCGGGGGTTGAGTGCATGAGAGAAGCGGTGATCGTCAGCGCGGTTCGCACCGCCGTCGGCAAGGCGCCGCGCGGCACGCTGAAGGACACCCGGCCCGACGAGCTGGCCGCGGCGGTCATCAAGGAGGCGGTCGCGCGCGTGCCCGGGCTGGACCCCGCGCAGGTCGACGACGTCGTGCTGGGCTGCGCGCTGCCGGAGGCGGAGCAGGGCCTCAACGTCGCGCGCATCGCGGCGCTGCGGGCCGGCCTGCCCGCGAGCGTGGCCGGCCAGACGGTGAACCGGTTCTGCTCGTCGGGACTGCAGGCCATCGCCACGGCCGGCGAGCACATCATGAGCGGGTTTGCCGAGGTCATCGTGGCGGGGGGAACCGAGAGCATGAGCCTGATGCCGGGTCAGGCCGGCCACGACTTCGCTCCTAATCCATACCTGGTCGAGCACTGGCCCGACGTGTACATCTCGATGGGGCTCACCGCCGAAAACGTCGCCAGGAAATTCGACGTCTCGCGGGATGATCAGGATGCCTATGCCTACCGCAGCCACACCCGCGCCGCAGAAGCGATTCGCGGCGGGAAGTTCGCCGACGAGATCGTCCCGATCAGGGCTACGCGCTGGGAATCCAACGGCGACGGCCGGCCGACGTCCACCACCGTGACCTTCCAGGTCGACGAGGGAGTGCGGTACGATACCTCGCCGGAGGCGCTGGCGAAGCTGCGGCCCGTGTTCGCGAAGAACGGCGTGGTGACCGCCGGCAATTCCTCGCAGACCAGCGATGGGGCGGCCGCGGTCGTGGTCATGTCGGCCGATCGCGCGCAGGAGTTGGGCATTGAGCCGCTGGGGATCTTTCGATCCTTCGCGGTGGCCGGCGTGGCCCCCGAGATCATGGGGATCGGCCCGGTCGAAGCGGTGCCGAAGGCCCTGCGGCACGCCGGACTCATTCTCGAGGACATCGATCTGATAGAGTTGAACGAGGCGTTTGCGTCGCAGACGCTCGCCGTGATCCGGCAGCTTGGGATGGACCCGGACCGCGTGAACGTCAACGGCGGGGCCATCGCGCTGGGTCACCCGTTGGGGTGCACCGGCGGCAAGCTCACCGCCACGCTGCTGTACGAGCTGCGCCGGCGCGGCGCCCGATACGGACTGGTGACGATGTGCGTCGGCGGCGGGATGGGCGCGGCCGGAGTGTTCGAGAACCCGAACTACCGGGAGTAGAGCGATGGATGCTGCAGAGGTGAAGGCGCCGACCACGGGCGGCAGTTTCCTCATCACGGAGACGGCCCCGGCGGAGAGCTTCACGTATGAGGACCTCAGCGAGGAACACCGCCTGGTCGGCCAGACGGTGCGCGACTTCGTCGAACGCGAGATCGTCCCCAACGCCGACCGGCTGGAGCACAAGGACTGGACCCTGACCCGCGACCTCCTCGGCAAACTGGGCGCGCTGGGGTTCCTGGGCATCGGCGTCCCAGAAGCGTACGGCGGATCCGCGCTGGACCAGATCGCGTCGCTGATCGTGGCCGAAGAGCTCTCCGTCGGCGGGTTCAGCGTGTCGTATGGCGGCCACGTCGGCATCGGGATCGGCCCGATCGCCTACTTTGGGACCGAGGCGCAGAAGCAGCGCTACCTGCCGAAGATGGTGCGCGGCGACCTGATCGGGGCCTATGCCCTGACCGAGCCCACCGCCGGATCCGACGCGATGTCGATCCGCACCAGGGCGGTGCGGTCCGCCGACGGGTCCCATTACCTGCTGTCG